>JBGUME010000280.1:0-5214 GCA_045116695.1 Anaerovoracaceae bacterium
GCTCCTTTATACTTAGCAATGATCCATCCAGGTATGGATACTAAAGGCGGTGGAGATGTAGTTATGACTACATCGATCTTGCCCGTACCGATAGCTGCAAAAATGGATGTGATGCCAAAAGACAGGTTGTTAAGCATCCTCATTACAGTTGTTTTTTTGGTCATTCTGACTGCAGGTGAATAAATGATGCGCTCCTTATGGAGTTTCATGTCCACTGTTCCGTTTGCCTTATTTGCAGCGCTTGTAACAACGACGACTGTATCGCCTAAAGCCATAAAAGTGTCTGCAAACACCTGCATCCTATATGAACAGGCTTGCGCTGTTGGATAATATTCATCAGTATGGATCAATATATTCATTCTTATCAATCTGCCTTTTCTATATATTTGCCCGCCTTCTTATCATGGTTATGGTCCATAACGTTCGATAGATTGATTTTAACATATTCATAACAAAATCTAAGAAGCATAAATAAAAAACAGCCCTGAGATGATCTATCTCAAGGCTATTTCTATCTCTACGCTGCTGTCTCCAAGCATGTCTTTGAGTTCATCTGTGCTCTTGCCTTCTATATGGCCGAGCCTGGTATACGCCCAGGAGTTCGTCCCGAAAAACACCACTATGCTGTTGCTTGAGTACAGGACGATATCTCCGGGGCCTGTAGTCGTATCGACATCATTGCTCGGGAGTGTGGAACCGAGTCCGCCCACCTGCTCAAATCCGCCGTACCTTGACGCGTTCACAATGACCGGTCCATCTGTCGCAAGTTCGGCCAGCGCCCTTACTGATTCATTGTCTTCCCATTTTACATTGACTTCTTCACCATTTATCTTAAAAGTCATTTCGCTCGTTCCACTCTCCTCTTCATCATCAGTTTTTTCAGCCTGCTGTGTTGCTTCCGGTACGTCCGGTTCCTGAGTTTCTTTGCTGTCTGAGCAACCGGCCGACAGCACTATAAGCGCGATTGCCAGAATTATGATAAGCATCTTTTTCATATCGTGTTTCCTTTTTACAGTCCCTTTGCCATGCTCCTAATCTCTTCGAGCACTCCCTCTTCCATTTCACCCGCGCTTGTGAAGAATCCCTTATCCTCAAGTCCGAGATAACCGAGGAAGTCCCCGTCGAATGAAAATCTCGCGCCGGTATACTGGTCTTTATCTCCTGATGCCAGGAACATCGAGACGTACTTCAGGCTCTCAGGGGCCTTTGGATAGAGCGCCGAATAGAATCTGTCGATCACACACTTCAGCTGACCGCTGATGCCGTGATAGTAGATAGGCGCAGCCAGGATAAGCATCTCTGTATCTTTCAGTTCAGCATATATCTTCTGCATGTCATCCTTCTGCACGCATTCGCCTGCCCACTTACCATGACAGTATTCACAGGCCATGCAGCCCCTGATATCCATGCTGGCTACTCTGAACTCCCTGACATCGTGGCCTGCGGCTTCAGCCGTCTCTTTGAAGGCGGCTGTCATTTTTGATGTGTTGCCATGCGGGCGCGGACTTCCGTTAAGTACTAATATTTTCATTTGATTCTCCTATTACAGATATTTCTCAAAGAAGGCCTGCAGCTTGTCGAATGGAATGACCCCTTTCTCGCCGCCGTCGTAAAGATCGGTGTGAGACGCTCCTTCTATGACGAGCAGCTCCTTGTTGTCAGTGTACTTGTTACCGTTGACCATATTATCATAGGCATCCTTGCCGAAATAGAATGAATGAGCTTTGTCGCCGTGCATAACCATCACCGCGCTTCTGATCTCGTTTGAGTACTTCAGGATAGGCTGGTTCATGAACGATTCGCATCCTATAACGTTCCATCCATCGTTGGAGTTGAGGGATCTTGAGTGATAGCCCCTGTCTGTCTTGTAGTAAGCATGATAGTCCTTGACAAAGTATGGAGCATCCTCAGGCAGCGGATCGATGACTCCGCCGGCTCTCTTGAACTCACCCGCTTTGAGATCCTCGAGTCTCTGTGCGCAAAGAGCAGCTCTGTGAGCATAGCGCTGTTCTTCACTGTCCTCGGAATCAAAGTATCCGTTCGCGTTGACTCTTGTCATGTCATACATGGTGGAAGCGACAGTCGCTTTTATCCTTGTATCGAGGGCTGCTGTATTGATCGCCATTCCACCCCATCCGCAGATACCGATGATACCGATGCGATCCGGGTCGACCCTGTCATTAAGGGACAGGAAGTCTACAGCTGCCATGAAATCTTCTGTGTTGATATCAGGAGATGCCATGAATCTCGGCTGGCCTCCGCTCTCGCCGGTAAATGACGGATCGAACGCGATGGTGAGGAATCCTCTCTCTGCCATCGTCTGAGCATAGAGTCCGGAGCACTGCTCCTTGACTGCTCCGAAAGGTCCGCTTACCGCGATTGCCGGAAGCTTGCCTTCTGCGTCCTTTGGCGCATACATGTCCGCGGCCAGAGTGATGCCGTATCTGTTTACGAAAGTGACCTTGCTGTGATCTACCTTTTCGCTCTTTGCAAAAGTCTTGTCCCAGTCCTGTACAAGTACGAGTTCTTCTTTTCTTATCATTTCTGTTCTCCTTTATTATCCCCTTTTGGATCTGTTATTAAAGTCCGCTTTCCGCTGCTCTGATCAGATGATCGATGCAGTCGACCTTGCGCTGGCTTTTATGCAGCTCTTCTATCAGGTCGCACCTGCACCTCCGGAGGCATCTGACGATATCATCATCCAGTCCTGCCTCATGCAGTCTGCGCACTCTCTCGATATCCTCGCCGGCACATCCCGCGTCAACCATATTGATCAGTATTTTTTCTATGTCTGTGTTCTTCATGCCTGTATGATAATCGATTGCCACAACCCTCGCTAATGGTTATAATGAATATCGTGATATTCTAAAAATGCATATCAATGCAAGGAGAACAAACATGGATATTCGCAGTCTCAGATACTTTCTGGCAGTCGCAAGAGAAGAGAACATGACAAGGGCGGCAGAGCAGCTGCACGTGACCCAGCCGACACTTTCAAAGACGCTCAGATCGCTTGAGGACGAGCTTGGCAAGAAGCTGTTCATCCGCAGGAGCTTCAGCATAAGGCTGACCGATGAGGGAATGCTGCTGCGTGACAGGGCTGAAGATCTTGTGGCAATGGCCGACAAAATAGAGCAGGAGTTCATGTCGCTCGATGACATCACCGGAGGAGAGCTGTACTTCGGGCTCGCGGAGTCCTATCAGATCAGATACCTTGCCAGAGAGATCAGCAGATTTAAAGCTGCATATCCCGGACTGAATTACCACATAACAAGCGGAGACACTGAGCAGGTCACCGAAAAGCTCGACAAGGGGCTCCTTGATTTCGCCGTGATCTGCAGCGAGATCCCTGACACCCGCAAGTACAATTACATCACCTTCCCGCATACAGACAAATGGGGAGCTGTGATGTCTGACTCTCACCCTCTGGCAAATAAAAGGGTCATCAAAGTTGATGACCTTATCGGTGTGCCTTTATTCTGCTCGGAGCAGAGCTGGGAGCGCGAGGTGAAAGAATGGGCCGGAAAGCAGTATGGCAAACTCAGTCTGGAGGGCTCATTCCGTCTTTCCTTCAACGGATCCATGTTTGCGCTCGAAGGCCTGGGAGTGCTGCTTACCTTTGAGCATCTTGTAGATTGCTCCGAAGGAAGCGGGCTCGTATTCCGGCGGCTGGACCCGGTCAAAGAATCCGGCTTCTATCTTATATGGGGCAAGTATCAGGTGCTCACCCCTATCGCGGAAAGATTTCTGAAGCAGATAACGCAGGCCTTCTCTGAGCAATAAAAAAGACTGTGTATTTCAACAGTCTTTGGATATGCTCATTCATTTTTTGAGAGATCCGGTTATCCTGCTTACCATCTCTTCGATGTTTTCTCTTGAAGTCGCGAGATTGATCCTTATGAACGATCCGCTGTTATCTCCTCCAAACCACGAGCCATAGTCAAAGGCAAGCTTGCATTTGTCCTGCATGAAAGGCTGTATTTCATCAGGAGCCAGATATGCTCCGAAGTCTGCCCATGCCAGGTATGTACCCTCCAGCGGCGTCATTACGACTCCCGGAAGAGCCTCGGCAAAAGACTCGCATATATACTCATAGTTGCTCCGGATAGTTTTTCTGACCTCATCAAGCCACTCCTTCCCATATCTAAATGCAGCCTCTGTCGCAACATACCCCATTGCGTTGCCCTGATTGATGCGAAGGCCTGCCATAAATCCGTCCCATTCTTCCCTCAGCTCCGGATTCGGTATAACTACAAAGGAATTCTGGAGCGCCGCTATATTGAATGTCTTTGATGCCGCGGCAAACATGATGATCCTGTCACCTTCCTTTGCTACGCTGAGCGTAGGGATGTGTTCTTTCTCTCCGAAGACCAGGTCCTGATGTATCTCGTCCGCAATGACCGCAACATCGTATCTTCTGCAGATATCAAGCATTGTCCTGAGCTCATCCGCAGTCCATACTCTGCAGACAGGATTGTGCGGAGAACAGAGGATGAACGCCTTTACATTGTTCTCGCGGATCTTTGATTCAAAGTCATCAAAATCTATGTGGTAATACCCGTCTTTATTTACCAGCTCGGAAGCAACTATTTTTCTGTCATTATTCCGTATCGAATTGCTGAACGGATAGTATACCGGAGTCGTGATCAGCACTCCGTCTCCCGGTTCTGTCAGCACCTGCACCGCGATGTGGAATCCCACTACGATGCCCGGCGAAAACCTCAGCCACTCTCTGCTGACCGCTAAGCCATGCTCATTCTTTTCCCAGTCGATAAACGCCTGATAATAGCTGTCCGGGACCTTATAGTAGCCCGGTGCTCCGGTTTCGACGTAATCATGCATGGCACGAATAATATGCTCATCTACGCGGAAATCCATATCCGCTATCCAGAACGGCAAAAGGCCATCTATACCGAAAGTCCCCTCCAGCGCATCCCATTTATTACTGTTTGTGTTTCTTCTGTCTACATATTTCAACATATCCTGTTTGCCATTCTCTTTCTGTATCTCTTTTTTTAATAATATCATAACACAGGCGGGCAATATGCCCGCCTGTGTTTATACGACCCGTTTTAGTTCATGGTCCATCTGAGAATGTATTTCTTTACTCTCTCAAATAACAGCATCACTATCACGAGAACGGCCGCCATAAAGATGAAACCGGCCCAGGTATTTGCGAATACACCGGACGTGGAATACTTCTTTACAAAGAAT
>JBGUME010000281.1:0-3860 GCA_045116695.1 Anaerovoracaceae bacterium
TTGCGCAGGGCCCCCGCGCACAGCAGGTCACCCGCCCGATTCGCCATTTATTTTAACACAAAGACGCGTACAATGCGAATTGCGAAACCATCTTTTTTGATAAAGAAAAGTGACAGAGCATGTTCTCTGTCACCTTTTATACAGTTTTACAGCATGATCTCGCTCTTGGCCTTGCTGGCGGCGATCATCTCGTTGAGTTTCCTGGCCGGCCCGTACATCGCCAGGCCAAATGCCGTAAAGAACAGCAAGAATATCATCAGTACACCAAGGCACTTCCAGTAGGTGCCGTCGTACATGCCGCCAATGCACTCGCGCATCGCGTCCATCGAGTAGCGGAACGGCATCAGCGGATAGAGCGTCCGGAATATCGGCGGCAGGACCTCTACAGGATATGTACCTCCCGAGCCCGCTACCTGCATCACCAGTACTATGACGCCGGCTCCCAGCCCGATATTGTCGAGCGCGAATACGAGCGCGTAATTGATCATCATGAATACCAGCCCGTTGACGCAGGCCGCCAGCACGAATCTGACCGGAGCTACGCACTGTATGCCTATGTACAGCAGGTCGCCGAGCGAAACTATGAGCGCCTGCGCGATACCTATCAGCAAGTATAGGCCAAAGCGGCCAAAGTACCACTCGCTGAGCTTCAGATCAGGCAGGTCATTCTTCTTTCTTATCTTCACCTTGATGAGCACAGCCGTCAGCAGCGCGCCCACCCACTGAGCCAGAACGGTGTAGAACGGCGCCATCGCGGAGCCGTAAGTCTCGATCGGCCAGATGACTTCCGTCTTCATTTTCACAGGATTGGAGAGGTATTCCGCCACCGCGGCCTCATCGTTTGCCATCATCCCGCTGATCTGCTGCAGGAGCTCGTTGCCTGAAACGTCATACAGAAGTCCGGACAGGTCCCCCGCGCCGTCCTGCAGCGAGCTGAGTCCGGATGAAGTCTTCTCGATACTGGACTTGAGTGAGGCGAGCGAGCCCGTGTAAGAACCCATCTTGCTGCTGAGCGAACCGAGGTCCTTGTTGGCCGACGACATGTTTTTCCTGAAGGACGAGAGCGAACTGCGGGTATTGGCCAGAGCAGTCTCAATGCTCTCGTCGATGTCCGACCTTATCTGATCCTGTATCGTATCGGTCAACCCGACCGCCTTGTCTATGTCGTCAGAGATATTCTTCAGCGCTGCCTCGCGCTGCGCGTGATCCATGCCGCTGTTCAGTCCGGAGAGCCCCGAGGAGATGTCCCCGAGTGTCGCGGCCAGCTGGTCGAATTCCGAAGCGAGAGCGGTGAAGCCCTCCGATCTTACCGCCTTCGCCTGCTCCTCGGCTGCCGCCTTCATCTTATCGACCCTGGTGATCCAGCCATCCCTGTCGTTCGCAAGAAAGGCGTTGAATGCCGCGTCCGTACTGAGTATCTCGACCGTGATAGTCTTCAGCGTCTTGAGCGACTCCGCCGTGTCCTTTGCATCTTTCACAGCTTTCTCTATCGCCGCCGTATCGAGTTTCCTCTCCTTTGCGAGCTCCTTCTCCGCCGCTTCAAGCACCTTGTCGTTCGCCGTAAGGACGTCCTGGGTGCTGCCTATAAAGTTGCCGGAAACCTTCATCAGATTCCCCGCTGCGTCGGTGAGGCCCGCTGCGGAATCCGCCAAAGTGATGCAGCTGTTGATGTCTCCGCTGAGGTCGTCTATCCTGTCCGCGAGATCCGAAAGCAGCTGAGAAGGGTCTGCCCCGTTCGCTTCAGCTACCTCCGCCGCGTCAGTCACATAGGATGCGAGAGTCTCAACGAATGCCGCGTTGACCTCCTCTTGCAGAGCCGTCTTGGCCTTGCCTGTTATCTTTGGCGCTATAGCGTTCTTCTTTTCGTTTTCATAGTACCTGATCTTCGGATTTGTGAGATCTCCGCGCGTGAAGCTCAGCACATCCTCGGAGAAATTTTCCGGTATGACGAGCGCCGCGTAGTAATTGCCGGCATGCACGCCCTTCAGTGCTTCTGATTCACCTTCCACAAAGACCCATCCGATGTCATCGTTTGCCTCGAGAGCTTCTACTATCTTGTCACCCACGTTGATCTTCAGTCCCGCTACGGATGAGCCCTCGTCCAGATTTGTCACGGCGATGGAGATGCGCCCCGTCGCGTCGGACTCGTAAGGAGACCAGTTAGAGAATATATTGAACCACGCGTAAAGACACGGGATTATGCAAAGTCCCATTATGGTGATCATCGCAACCACGCTGCCCGTGATCTTCCTTAAGTCGCGCTGCATTATCCTGAGGATGTTCTTCATTTCTCATCCTCCTTTGACCTGCGCGCCTTTATCTTTCCGCGGATCATCTCACGCCTCTCGCCGATCCTCTCGGCCAGCTGCTCGGTCCCCGGGAAGAGCTCACCAAAGTCCGCCTCGCGGTCTGTGACCTCCTCAAGCGTCTTCTCCACGGAGTCATCGATGTACTCGATCGTGATAAGGTAGATCGAGAGCGCGAACATACAGAGCACCCATATAATAAGAAAGACGATTTTGTCGCTCCCGGTGACCCAGAGTATGACTCCGAGTATGACCGGAAGCAGCAGGAGCAGTATCATGCCGTTCCTGATGCGTCTCTTGTTATGCATGTGCATATCGAGCCCTCGCTCAAGCAGCTGTTCGTAAAGCTCTTCGTAGCGGCTGTCCTGTCTGTCGTCCATCTACAGCACCTCCGTTTCTTCGAGCTTCTCTGACACGAAGCGGTTCATGCCCATGAAAGGCTTACGTATGAGCAGTCCTATGGCGAGAGCGAGCACCGCAAAGAGCATCAGCTCCGCCAGATATTTGATGAAGTCGTGCCCGTATGTGCCGCAGAGCGCTTCTCTCATCGCGTTGATGGCGTACGGGAACGGGAAGAACCTGAATATCTTTTCGAAGACCGGCGGCAGTATCTCGATAGGATACGAACCGCTCGAGCCGGCTATCTGCAGCACCATGACGACTACGACGATGGCCTTGCCGACGTCGCCGAACGCCAGGGTGAGCGCGTATATGAGCATGACGAAGACAAAACTCGCGACCGCCGCCGCCAGCCACATCAGCCACGGATGCACCGGGCTGCAGTGAAGCAGGAATATGTCTCCCGCCACAATGACAGCCGCCTGCGCCTGCCCTATCAGGAAAAACAGCAGGAAGCGCCCAAAGAAAGCCTCGGCCTCCGTCGCCTCCGGGAATTTCTTCCTGTCTATATGCGTTTTAAGTATGGATACGAGTATTACCCCGCCTACCCAGATCGCGAGCACCGAATAGAACGGCGCCATCGCGGCTCCGTAGGACGCGACCGGATAGATCTCTTCGACTTCGATGTCTACTAGCGATGAGAAGAACTTAGCGTACTTCTCCGGGTCTCCGCCAAGGAGTTCCACCAGAAGCGCGAGCCTGTCGTCATCCGACGCTGCCTCCACCTTCGCGATGATATCGTCTATCTTATCCGCTGTCGCGCGGAACATAGTCTGCATCTGTATCAGTGACGCGTCGAGCTCGGTGACTGTAGTGTCAGCGCCTTCGAGCACCGGCAGCATGTCGCCGAGCATCACCGACATGCTCTCCATCAGCGGCTCCATGAGGCTTATGGTAGTGTCCATGGAATCTATCAGGGAATCCACCGCCTCGCTAAGAGACGTTTGGCTAAGCTTCTTTAGCTCTTCCTCCACGGCCGACGCTTCGCTCGCGTCAGGCAGCGTGTTCACGAGCGTGTCTATGTCGCTGATCATGCTGGTGAGGACCGCCCTCACGGCATTGACCGCCGGGGCTCCTTCTGTCTCAGGGAACATGGCAAGCAGGCCCTCGAGATCTGACTTCAATGTGTTGGCCTGTTCCTTCGCCTCATCGATG
>JBGUME010000282.1:0-4944 GCA_045116695.1 Anaerovoracaceae bacterium
CATGGTATTCATCACAGCCGGCATGGGCGGCGGTACAGGCACAGGCGCAGCACCTATCATCGCGAAAGCATCGATGGACTGCGGAGCTCTTACAGTTGCCGTAGTTACCAAGCCGTTCACTTTCGAGGGAAAGAAGCGCTGGAACCGCGCCGCAAAGGGCATACAGTATCTCAGCAATTTTGTTGACTCGCTCGTAGTCATCCCTAATGACAAGCTGATCGACACAAGCGACAAGAGCACATCCATGCTCGAGGCGTTCGCTATGGCTGATGACGTACTCAGAAAGGGCGTACAGGGCATCTCCGATCTGATCTCAGAGTACGGACTCGTTAACGTGGACTTCGCTGACGTACGGACAGTCATGGAAGGACGCGGCATCGCTCACATGGGCGTTGGTACAGGCGAGGGCGACGACAAGATCGAAGAAGCTATCCAGAATGCCATCCACAGCCCGCTGCTCGAGACATCGATCTCCGGCGCCAAGTCCATACTGCTCTACGTTACGGGCGGATACGACATGGGAATGCTGGATATCAACACGATCGCTGACAGAGTACAGGGCGAGGCAGACGCAGATGCCAACATCATCTTCGGTGCAACTATCAGTGAAGACATGCAGAACAAGATATCTGTCACTATCATCGCTACCGACTTCGGCGGCACCGGCGTTGAGCCTGTGATCGCTACACCGCTCGGCGAGAAGGATACCATGGCTGCTGTCAGAAGGATAACTGTTGACGGACTCGACGCTGTTGAAGTCGAGCTCGACCAGCTCTTCGACGATAACAACAATGCTCCTGCGCAAGCCGACGAATTCGACATTCCGGAATTCCTTAAATAAGCCGGACGATCCGATCCGGCCGTAATGCCATGCTGATCAGTATAACATCCGGAGACAACAGCAGGATCAGGCTCGTCAGAAAGCTGGCGACCCGCAAGGGCCGCACTGCTGAAGGACGTTTTGCCGTAGAGGGCAGGAATCTTGTCAGCGAGATCCTGGAGAGGGATCTTGACGTTGACTTCATCATGATACCTGCCGGAGCGGCGGATGATGCTCCTGACTTCATAAGAAAATGCATCGATTCTCCGGACATAACCGTCTGTGAGGTCCCTGCGAGGGTATTCGCGAGGCTCACTGATGCTGAGAACGGCATTGGCATGCTCGCAGTCGTAAAACTGCGTGAATATGGTCCTGATCTTCTGGACGGTCTGAGACCTGATGACAATATCCTGGTGCTTGACCGCATCCAGGACCCGGGCAACATGGGTACCCTTATAAGGACCGCAGTTGCCGCGGGTTATAAAGCCATAGTCGCCATGAGCGGCACGGTGGACATATATTCACCTAAGGTGCTCAGGGCGACAGCCGGCATGGTATTTGAGATCCCGGTCATTTATGTTCCGGATAACGAAGCCCTGAAAGGCATACTCGGAAGATCCGGAAGACATATCGTCGTTACTGATGTAAATGGCGGAGTGCCGTATTACGAAGAGGATCTGAGCAGGGGAATAGCCCTTATCATAGGCAACGAGGGAAGCGGCGTATCTGACGCTCTTATGGAGATAGCCGATGTACGGGTGACACTTCCGATGAAGGGCAGGATCGAATCACTGAACGCGGCGGTTGCGGCAGCGATTCTGATGTATGAGGCTGTACGCGGCAGAGAATGAAAAAGAACAACGCGAGGTAAGAAATGGAAAAGAACAGAGCCGATGTAATTATATGCGGAGCCAATTATGTGCTTTCGAGCGAAAAGAGCGAAGAGCGCATAAAAGAGATCGCAAAGATGGTCGATGAAGAGCTCAGAGCTACAAGCAAGGCGCTCAATGTCAATCCGAATTACAAGGCTGCGGTACTGACTGCGCTCAATATCGCGGAGAAACTCATGGACAATACGGACATGACGCTCAAGCTCCAGACCGAGAACTACCAGCTTGACAACGATGTCAAGCACTACATCCAGTTATGGGAACAGTCCAAGAAGCAGGTAACAGACCTTAAGGACAAGATGTCCTCGGAAGTAGACAGGCAGACTCAGAATTCTGAAGATCAGAAGAAACTGCAGGAGAAGCTTGTCGAGATGGAAAACGCTTATTTTGACCTGCAGATGGAGAATGTCAATCTCAAGAACGAGCTGAAGTCCATAAAGAGACTGAACAGCAGCGAAGATGAATTCTAAGATACTCACACTCCTCGAATTCAATAAGATACTTGACCTTCTGCGCGATCAGGCAGGTTCGGGTCTGGCTAAAGAAAGAATAGACAGTCTTGAGCCCATGACCAATACGCGCATGGCAAAGGATGCACTAACGGAAACTACGGAAGCGGTTTCCGTTATTTCCTATAAGGGAAGCATTCCGGTCGGAGAGATCGGAGACATAAGCGGCATAGTGTCAATGGCCAGGAGGGGCAGATGCCTCAGCATGAGGGAACTCCTTCAGATAAGGGTCAGCATTGCTTCGGCCCGCCAGGTGAAGACCTTCCTGAACAGCGACATGCCTGAAGGGCTCAAGGTGATACCTGAGATCGCGGGACTGCTCGATCCGGTGACGAAGCTCGAGCAGGATATTTCCAATGCGATAATCAGCGAGGACGAGATGTCGGACAACGCTTCTCCGGCGCTGAGAGCCATAAGGCGCGACATACGCAACAAGAACGACCTCATAAAGTCCCGCCTGCAGAAGATGATAAGCTCGGGTTCCGCCAAAACGCACCTGCAGGACGCGATAGTCACAATGCGTAACGGCAGGTATGTGATCCCGGTCAAGAGAGAATATATAAGTCTCTTCCCGGGAATGGTACACGACCAATCATCGACAGGAGCCACACTCTTTGTGGAACCTCAGTCCGTTGTCAATCTGAACAACGAGCTGAGGCAGCTTGAGCTTGATGAACAGGCAGAGATCACAAGGATACTTGAACTCTTCAGCAGCAGAGTCGGCGAGCATCACCAGAGTCTTCTGAACGACCAGAGGCTGATGGCCGAACTGGATTTCATAAATGCGAAAGGCAAACTGTCATACCTCATGGATGGAGCAGAGCCGCTCCTGAACGAGGAAAACTACATAGATATAAGGACGGGGCGCCATCCCCTGATACCCACAGACAAGGTGGTGCCTATCAATGTGGAGCTGGGACATGACTGGACCACGCTCCTCATAACCGGCCCTAACACAGGCGGCAAGACGGTCACACTTAAGACGATAGGCCTTCTGTGCCTTATGGCGCAGAGCGGCCTGCATATACCGGCTGACGAGAGAAGCAGCCTGCCGGTGCTAAGGGAAGTATTCGCGGATATCGGTGATGAGCAGAGCATAGAGCAGAGCCTAAGCACATTCTCATCGCACATGAAGAACATAATAGAGATATTTGAGAACGCCGGAGAGGGCAGCCTGGTGCTTCTGGACGAGCTTGGAGCCGGGACGGATCCTCTTGAAGGCGCGGCGCTTGGCATAGCTGAGCTTGAAAGGCTCAAGGAAGCCGGCGCGCTGGTTGCTGCTACCACTCACTATACAGAACTGAAGAAATACGCACTTTCCACACCGGGTGTGGAGAACGCGTCGATGGAATTCGACGTTGAGACGCTTTCACCGACATACAGACTGAGAGTAGGCCTGCCGGGCAAATCTAACGCCTTTGAGATATCCGAGAAGCTGGGCCTGGACAAGACCATAATCGACAGGGCGACAGAATTGCTTGGCGAAGAGCAGCTTGAATTCGAAGAAGCTGTCAGCAGAGTCGAAGCTGACCAGGCAAGGGCAGAAGAGAAGCTCGCAGAAGCGGGCAGAGAGATAGAAGCCGCCCACGAGGTCAAGACAGAGGCAGAGAAAGAACTTGCAAAGGCCAGAGCGGAGGCCGCTAAGATCATAGAAGACGCCCGTAAAAAGGCCGGCGGAATGCTGAGAGACGCTCAGGGTACCATAGATGAGATAACTGCTGAGCTCAGGGACATCCGTCATAAAAACAAAGACGCGGGATTCAACGAGGGCCACATAGCCGGCGGCGCTGCGGATGGACGGAGAAAGCTGAGACAGGCAGAGTCCGCGCTCAAGCCTGAGAAAGCACCGGAGGTACAGACCATACAGACAGGCAAGACGCCTGAGCCTGAAGACATCAAGGTAGGCATGAGAGTCAAGTATCTGAAGCTCGGCCAGACCGGAGATGTTGAGAGCCTGCCTGATTCGAGAGGCAATGTGAAGCTGAGGCTGGGTTCCATCAGGATGGATGTCAACATAAAGGACCTTGTTATAGCCGAATCTGAGCCTCAGGGCCACAAGGAAAAAAACAGGGCAAAATACGGCGACCTGTCATTCGGCAAGTCAAAGACCATAAAGACCGAGATCAACGTTATAGGCAAGAACCTTGAAGAAGCGTGTGATCTGGTAAACAAGTATATAGATGACGCTTTCCTCGCAGGCCTTAAGACCGTTCACGTGATACACGGGCGAGGCGAGGGTATACTCAGGAGCGGTGTAAGACAGGAACTGTCTCACAACAAGCATGTGAAGTCGTTCAAGTCCGCTCCATACAACGAAGGCGGCGACGGATGCACGATAGTGGAACTTAAGGACCGCAAATGAGCTGGAATATAGTAAAAAACAGCTCAATTTGATATAATGATTTGCCCGAACAATGAAGTGGCGGATAAAAAATTACAGTAAAGGATTAAAAATGACAGATTTCAAGGACATAATCGCTGGAAAAATATACGATGAGTCGCTCGGATTGTCGCTTCAGGACATAAAGAGCATGATAGAGATACCGGCAGACGAAAAAATGGGTGACTACGCCTTTCCTTGCTTCAGACTTGCGAAGGCCCTTCGCAAGGCTCCGCAGCTGATCGCTGCGGACATCGCCGCCAAAGCCGGCGATGCTGAAGCGTTCGCCAGGGTGGAGAACGTCAACGCCTACGTCAACTTCTTCATCGACAGAGCGTTTTTCGC
>JBGUME010000283.1:0-6454 GCA_045116695.1 Anaerovoracaceae bacterium
CAGAGAAGCTTGGCGTCAACCAGTGCATGATCAGGGCACGCAATGCAGTGATGGACAAATATGCCGCAAGCATCGACGAATCCATAGTCGAAAGGATCCTGAGATTCGGCACAGCTGACATCAGTGAGAAGTTCACTGCAGTCATATGCAGCGTTGCGGAGGAATATGCAGAAAACATATTCGCTGCACTTCGCAAATACGAGTATGACCCGGATCTTGTCAGGCTTCACATAGTCGGAGGCGGAGCCTGCCTTGTGAAGAACTTCGGCAAATATGATCCGGACAGAGTCGAGATCAACGAGGACATTTGTGCAACAGCAAAGGGCTATGAGTATCTGGCCTATCAGATGCTCAGAAGGGGGAAATGATGGATGATAACACAAGAAAACTCCCCCTACGCTTCAATCTGGATAAACCGGATCAGAAGAGAGCCTGGGAATATCTGCAGACTATGGACAGGGATATATTCACTTCCTGGAACCATGTGATCCATCTCGCTCTGCTGGACTACTTTGACCGTTATTACAAGGTTCAGGAAGACCCGTATCTGGAGACACGCGAGCGTGAAGAAAGATTCATACAGCAGATAGTAGATGGTGTCTGTGAATCACTGAAGCAGACATTGCCGCTGTTTCTGGCAGGCTGCATGACAGGCTTATCCGCCATACAGCCTGCATGCGCTTCTGCACCCCAGCCATTGCAAGTTGAAACTCCTACGTCTGAGGAGGCGGCTGAGGCTGACCCAGAAAGTATTGACTGGGGATTCCTCGGCTCATGATATTCCCTGCCTGTGATCAGCATGGCTTATGAATGCAAATGCCGGTATCAAATCATGGCTTATCTGATGCCGACCAGATATCTGAAAACGGCGCGATATATATCAAAGGGTAAGCGGATCAGTGATTGCGCTGCGGATGATATCACAAAAGAAGAAAAATCATATCACTTTAGTGACAGCAGCAGCAAAGATCGCAGGCAGACCTGCAGCAAAGCAGCTAATGTGCCTAAAGTTTCGCCTGATCCGAGAAATTTAGGCGGAAAACGTATTCAGCCGGGCAGCAACTGCAATGAAATCAAATGAAGAAAACTGCCATATGGGGGTCTGCTGAGTTGGAACAAGCACTGCATTCCTGCTCCTACCGGGCGGAATGCGTACCTGGTGGCAGCCCCCAGACCCCCGGCTGAAGCCGATCAAATAAAGTACTACACGAGTTAAGTCAAGAAAGGAGACAAGATAATAATGATGCGAAGAGATATAAAAAAGAGTTTCTGGGTGAACAGCGAAGAAGACCGCGATATAAAAGCCAAGTCGCAGGCAGCCGGTCTGACCGAGGCTGAATTCCTCAGACAGAGAGTCAAGGGTTATCACCCTGTCGTTATGCCTGATGAGGTCTTCTGGAAGACCATGGAGAGCATCCGGGATTTCGCCGACAAGATCGATGAAGTCGCAATGAATGCAGGAAGCAATGCGGATATGATCGCGATCATGGCGGAAGCCATGAGATGGAGAGCTTTCCAGAATAGTATTGAACAGGAGATCCTCATACCAAAGAGAGGTGATCATTGATGGCAGTAACAAAAATATGGAACATAAAAGGCCGGGCAGAAAGTCCGCTAGAGTATATAACTAACCCAGAGAAGACTCTGCGGGATTTCACGGAATCTGAAAAGCAGGCTCTCGCCGACGTGATCGCCTATGCGGCAAACGAAGACAAAACAGAGCAGTTCTTCTACACGACCGGGATCAACTGCAGCGTGGAATTTGCCCGCGACCAGTTCAATGCCACCAAGTTAAGATTCGGCAAGACCGGCAGCAATGTTGCGTATCACGCTTACCAGAGCTTCCGCGAAGGAGAAGTTACTCCTGACGAAGCTCACGCTATAGGAGTGCAGCTCGCCAGAGAATTGTGGGGCGACCGCTTCCAGATGGTGGTCGCCACCCACGTCAATACTAAGTGTACCCATAACCACATAGTGATCAATTCGGTTTCATTCAAAGACGGGCTGAAATTCCATGACTGCAAGGACACATACAGACAGCTAAAGGAAGCATCCGACCTCATATGTCTCGAACGCGGCCTGTCTGTTGTTGAAAACCCCAAAGGCAAAGGTGTTAACCAGTATGTCTATAAAATGGAAAAAGCCGGAATGCCTACGAGGTACAACGTAGCACGCCAGGCTATAGACGAGGCAGTTTCTCTCAGCCTGAACATAGAAGAATTCAAATATGAACTCAGCAAGCGCGGCTACAACTATCGTTTCGACCCGCAGAGAAAGTACTGGACAGTCACACCACCCGGCGGCAGGAAGCCGATCCGCATCCATAAGCTCGGTGGCGATTACTCCAGAGAGAGTATAGAGCGACGGATCTATGACAATGATCCGTCTATAAGGACTGAAAGACTGCGACAGCAGTACCGCCAGCCAAACAATTATAATCTCCGCCGACGCATCGACCGCATTATGGGACGCAGCGGTCTTGAGAAGCTTTACCTCAGATACTGCTATGAGCTCGGCTATCTTCCTAAGTATCAGCAGAACCAGACAAAGCTCCACATTCTTCTGAAGGAAGATCTTCTGAAATGCGATCAGTACTCAGAACAGGCTAAGCTCCTGTCCAGGTACCATGTTGGCACTGAAAAGGATCTCTCAGATCTTATGGAGAATATCGAGGGCCGAATGGAAGAACTCAGCCTTGGCAGGGATGAACTCAGACGAACGGCGCGCAGGGTTCTGCCGGAAAGCGAGATAAGCGATGCGAAAGACAGGATCAAAGATCTCACCGCAGAGATCAGAGAGCTCCGCCACGAACTGAAGGTCTGTGGAGACATACAGCAGCGCTCCGGCCATGTAAGAGAGAATCTTGCGGCCATTGACAGAGACAGGTTGCGCGAAAGAGTGCGCTAAAAGCTATTATCACAATTTGAAAACTCAAAACCAGGAGGTTCACATGAACAGAGAAACAGAAAACACAACTAAGAACAGCTTATTCAGATACAGATGTATAGACCACAGGAGGCTTGAATGACAGAAATAACAGCAGATTATATAAATAATGATGACAATTCAGATATGAGCCAGAGAGAATCGCCTGCAGGATCAGGCGACTGGACAGATCAGCTCACTCTGAACAAAAATGGCAGAGCTTGCAACACTCTCTGCAACATGCGGATGATCCTTGAAAATGATGAGGATTTTCAAAGCATCGTATTCAACCAGCTCGCTGACGATCTTGAGATCAGAGGCAGTGTTCCGTGGAATCATACTTCAAAGTACTGGCGCGATGTGGATGACGCGCAGCTCATGTGTCTCGTTGATGAACGCTATGGCAGCTTCACGCAGAACAACTACCGCACAGCGTTGTCGAAGGTGACATACGACAGGTCATATCACCCTGTCAAAGATTACTTCGCATCGCTGCCTGAATGGGACAATGTGCCAAGGGTCGATACTTTGCTCATCGATTACTTCGGTGCTGACGACACTCTTTACGTCAGAGCGGTAACAAGAAAAATGCTATGTGCTGCTGTCAGCCGGATATTTAAGCCTGGGATCAAGTTTGACCACATACTGGTTCTCAACGGGACTCAGGGCATCGGCAAATCCACCTTCATCTCAAAGCTCGGTATGGAATGGTACTCTGACAGCCTCAGTATTTCCGACATGAACGATAAGACGGCGGCAGAAAAGCTCCAGGGTTACTGGATACATGAGATCGGCGAGCTTGCCGGCATAAGAAAGGCTGACATAGATAAGGTCAAGGCATTCATCTCGCGACAGGATGACAAGTACAGGGCTTCTTACGGCCGCAGGGTCAGTCCTCACCCCCGGCAGTGCGTTTTCTTCGGAACTACGAATGCAGAGAACGGCTTTCTGAGAGACATAACAGGCAACCGCAGATTCTGGGCAGTCAGAACTCCCGGAACAGGCATCTTTAAGCCGTGGGATCTCACACAGGATGACGTCGACCAGATATGGGCTGAAGCGCTTTACCTTACCGGTCAGGGTGAAACATTGTTCCTCTCACACGAGTTGGAAGAGGCTGCCAGGGTCGAGCAGGCTGCCGCCATGGAACACGATGACAGAGAAGGTCTTGTTACAGACTACCTTTACCTGCCTCTGCCCGTAAACTGGAGCGATCTGTCTCTTTACGACAGGCAGGATTATGTTCAGAGTCAGGGACTGCTTTATAGCGGCGGAGACGTCAGATTAAGAGATTACGTATCTAATCTGGAGATCTGGTGCGAATGCTTTGGCAAGGACAAGGCTGATTTCCAGCATAAAAACAGCTTTGAGATCAGTGCCATAATGGCGCGTATAGATGGATGGGAGAAGACCGGCAAAACTATGTGGCTACCGATCTATGGGAAGCAGCGAGTCTACAGGCGGAAAAGCGAGACCGGTCCTTTGGAACAAACTACGGAACGATCTCCGGAACAAACGGTATAAATAAACACTTAACGAAAAAACACCCGGAACAGTCCGAAAACACTCTATAACAGAGATCGTTTCGCAGACTGTTCCGGACCTTGTTCCAGAGATTGTTCCATCCCATTGGAAACACAGTACATCGTAGCAAGGTTTTTAATACCACATATCCTTTCTACTTGATCCAAATCGCACTCTCATGCTCCCATTATGCTTTTGAGTCTGACCTCCTGTCCTCCCAGGACCTTCTTATGGAGATGTTTCAGCTCAAGGAATTCATAACTCTCGCACGCACACTCAGCTAATAATTTCCGTCGCATTTTCCATAGCCATTTTGGCTGCACGCCATGCGAATACAGGAAGAAATAGATTGAGTATGACTATGAATGGAGCATAATGGCGGAAGTTTTCTGTCTGATGGCAAGTACGTAGATGAACTCTCTCTGGTATTATCACTTAAGGACAAGTCGGACGAGAGGGTTCAGAAGGAACTTGACTCTATTCGTCAGAAATATGGAATAGCGGAGGACTAAATGGCGGCAGACCTTCTTTGGTTTTTATACACACCACCAGTGTTTTGTGTGTGTTTTTACTTTAATATCTGTATTGAAAAGAGACAAGATGAGTAATATAGTGTGCTATACTCTATTACGAAAGAGCTCACAGAAAGACGGAATAATGAGCAGGATCGTTTATATAGCGCTTGAATACTTTCTGGTGTATTCATTTTTCGGATGGTGCACTGAAGTAGCGTATCAGGCAGTAAAGAAGGGAATAGTTATAAACCGGGGTTTCCTGAATGGCCCCGTATGCCCTATATACGGATTTGGAGTCCTGGTTGTGTTTCGTATGCTCGAGGCAGCAGGAGACGGCAGCCTGTATGAACAGAATGCTTTAAAGGTGTTTCTGTTTGGAGTCGTTCTTGCTACAGCCATAGAGTTATTCGAAGGCTGGCTTCTTGATAAATTGTTCCATGCCAGATGGTGGGACTATTCGAATCAGCCATTCAATCTTCATGGATACATCTGCCTTGAGTTCAGCATCATATGGGGGCTTGGGATCCTTCTTGTGGTACGCGGTATAAATCCGGCGGTAAGTCATGTGCTCAGTCTGGTACCAACACATATAGGATGGATCATTATCTCGATATTCTCAGTTGCTTTTGTCGCAGATCTTACAGTATCAGTTATGGTAATGGTCGGACTCAACAAGAGAATGGCCGAGATCGATGAGCTGCGGGAGAGGATGAGAGTAGTCAGCGATGGTCTTAGTGAGCGTATCGGAACACATGCACTAGAAACGGCACAGCAGCTCGATGAAGCGAAAGTGCAGGCGGCACTTGCAAGATCGGAAGCAAAGGATCAGGCTGACAGACTGCGCTCAGACTATGAGGAAAGAAAGCAGGAACTCGAAGAAAAACGGAACGAACTCATCGAAAGAATAAAAAAGAGCAGGTATTTCGGCATGGGAAGAATGCTGAGAGCCTTCCCGGATATGCAGCACAGGGAGCATTCTGAACTTCTGGATCTACTGCGTAAAAGCATGAACCAGTGAGGATGAGAATACTTATACATATTGTGGCTTGGTCGTATAGTGGCTGAGCCTTTTTAATTTGTTGAAATTTGAAAAGGAGGAGATTGATTTTTATCCCTGTAGAAGAAATTCTTCACAGAGATTTTATGTTTTTTAAATCTTTCTGATCCACATGGATATTTCTGACAAACCAGCAGCAACAAACACCTGACGACACCCTGTAACACCTTATAAAAAGACAACAGGCGGGCAGGGATCCAATGCCCGACAGCAGAGATTGACGCCACAGCGGCTGAGTCCGCAATGATACCACCCCCATTTTATCATGTTTCTTGAGGGGCTCGTCATCATTCTTCCTCCTTCCGCGAATCATCCATATAGCAGTCGGCCATTCTTTGTATCCGTCCCATCCGGTTCTCCAGCTCGGCGCTCATCACGGCACATTCAAACAGCTCTCTTTCCAAATCCGCAACAGTTGGCAGATTCTTTTTAT
>JBGUME010000284.1:0-2428 GCA_045116695.1 Anaerovoracaceae bacterium
ACAGTCTGATGATAACAATATAAGCAGAGCCGTTCCATCGGATCTGCTTACGTATTTCTTACATATATGTCACATTTATGATCAATCTTCTGTCACGAGTCTTGTGGTTCTGAAATCAAGTATTATCGTCGTGCCCCTGCCCGGCTGCGACTCAGCGCTTATCGTATGCCCGAGATTGTCCGTTATCCTTTTGCAGAGATAAAGCCCGATCCCGCTTGCCCGTTTATCCTCGCGACCGTTGAAGCCGGTGTAGCCGTTTTCAAATATGCGAGGAAGGTCTTCAGCACTTATACCTATACCGGTATCACTGATATGGAGAATTCCCGGCTCATCCATATAGATATGCACGCCGCCTTCTGAAGTGTACTTGACCGCATTTGAAATAATCTGCTCTATAACGAATGTCAGCCATTTTCCATCGGTGAGCACAGTATAATTCACTGGCTGATAATCCAGCGTCAGTCTCTTCAGAATGAATTCCCTTGAAAACTTCCGGACAGCCGTGCGGATGATACTGTCAAGATCATATTCCTTTATAAGGTAGTCCGTGCTGTCCGAATCCAGTCGCAGGAACGTCAGCACCATTTCGACATATTCTTCGATCCGGTTCAGATCTGAAGTGAGTTTTCTTGCCGTCTCTGTATCCTCTGACTGGAGGCTGAGCCGCATGGCTGCAATCGGAGTTTTGATCTGATGTGCCCAGACAGTATAGTAGTCGATCATATCGTTATACTCTTCTGCCGCGTGAACTGCTGACTGCTTCGCCTCGTCCTGAAGTTTAGTGATGATCTGCTGATAGTCCTCCTCCAGCCGATCGGCCGGAGCAGGCATTTCTTCGTGGGTAAGCATTATGTGCCGCCTTCGATAAGCAATATAGTCGATCGCTAATGCGGCTACGCCGATCATAATGCTCAGGATCAGCGGGTATGTAACTACTATGACAGGCATATCGAACAGCAGATATGCAGCCGCGAATGCTCCGGCTATTAGTATGTATACTACTATCGCTTTCGCGCGCGATCTGAGATAGCTCTTAAGCAGCCCCATTATTCGGCCTCCAGGATATACCCTACGCCGAACCTTGTTTTGATAAGATCTTTGAGACCGCCTTCTTCAAGAGTTCTGCGGAGCCTGCCCACATTAACTGTCAGCGTGTTTTCATCAACAAAGCTGTCTGTTTCCCAGAGTGCCTCCATAAGCTTTTCTCTGCTTACGACCTTGTTCTTGTTCTGCATCAGCGTAAGAAAGATCATGTACTCATTTCTTGACAGAACTATCTTGTTGCCGTTGTACAGCAGCGTATTATCCTCAGTATTGAGCACAGCGCCTGCCGCCTGCAGAGTGAAAGTATTCCGGTTGAAATCGTATGCCCTGCGAAGAAGCGCCTGTACCTTAGCGATCAGAACGCTTTGGTCAAAAGGCTTTGGGATATAGTCATCAGCGCCCATGTTCATGGCCATGATGATATTCATGTTGTCTGTTGCAGACGAAATGAATATGATTGGCACCGAGCTTGTCTTTCGTATCTCCTGACACCAGTGATAGCCACCCATGTATGGGAGAGTGATGTCCATAATGACCAGATGGGGCTTGTATTCCTCGATTTCTTCCGTGACACGGCGGAAGTCAGTTATCTTACGGGCTTCCATCCCCCAGCCAGCAAGACAATTGCATATTCCTTCAGCTATTCCGTTATCGTCTTCTACTATGATTACCCTATACATGATTATTCCCAGTTATAATAGTAGTCTAAATCTCGTATTATTTATGTGATTTAGACGAGCATTGTTGGTTATCTTCCTCAATTCGTTCTGTCATGAAGCAATTGAATTGAATCTGTAAAAACCCTGGCTGATTTGCATTTCTCAGCAACTGTATCCCAATTATCAGACAATTGAGGCATGAACCTCCGGTATACTGATGCGCTCTTTTTGTGTCCAGGGACTCTTATGCCATGATATTCTTTTTTCAGCGAAATGATATTGCTCCATGGGTCGATGATCATTTCTGCATCGTTAGAATCCTTCAAATCATCAAACGCCGCCACGATCCATGCATCAGTACTATCACAGGGAATCGTAATAATCAGCTGCTCATTTTCGTCATCTGAACGAACGAGTTGCCTGATTACCGACGTGAGATGAGCTCTGTAACTCTCAGGTGAGTCTTCATGATCACTGCAAGGCAACTGAACCGGACAGCGGTCATTTCTGACATGTATACAGTCGAGCGGAGAAGTCTTATCCTTATGATCACATTCCGTGCTGCCACATTTACAATGCACCTCTTTTTCTTTTCGCGACACATCTCCATCCATATGGATAATAAGCGCATCAAAGCGAGGCATTATTTGTGAAAACAGTGCCGGAATAAGTTCTGCGTTATTTTCGCACCAGCGGTAAACGCCTTTCCACCCGTTTCCGAATTC
>JBGUME010000285.1:0-2147 GCA_045116695.1 Anaerovoracaceae bacterium
AAGGGGCATACCGATGTTTGACCTTGATATGAACAGAGTTTTCCCCGGCACAAAGCGGGGAACTATGGTGGAAGTGATATGCTCGTCTATCGTGGACGATCTGAGCGGCTCGGACGTATGCATTGATGTGCATTCCAGCAACATCTTTCTAAAAGAAATACCGCAGATACGCATTAGTGTGCCAACAGCGGAAACGCTTGTTCCTTATGCTAAAATGCTGAATGTAGATTTTGTATGGATACACGATGCCGCAACGGTGCTGGAATCAACACTTGCTCATACCCTCAACAGCAGGGGGACAAAGACACTTGTGGTAGAAATGGGCGTGGGTATGCGTATCACAAAGGAGTATTGTCAACAGCTTTTTGACGGCGTGCTGAATATAATGAAAGAGCTTGGAATGTGGTTGGGCGAGACTTCGCCTGTGCGTGATCCTGTGATCTCCGAGGGACGAGAGGTCGGCTTTGTCAATTCCGATGCGGCAGGGATATTTGTGCCGTGTGCCAACTTTGGCGATCATGTCAGACAAGGCGATCATATCGGAGATGTGGTCGATCCGCTTACCTCAAAGGTTGTCGAACGGGTGCTTGCTGTTTGTGACGGAATGATATTTACGCTTCGTGAATATCCTGTGGTTTACGGCGGTTCACTCCTTGCAAGGATATTACAGCCTACAAAGGGAGGTGATGCCGAATGAAAAAGAAGATACTGTTTTCACTCAAATCGCCTTATCGTGAACAGCTTGATATAATCGGCTTTCGCTTCGGTCACGGCAAAAAGTCTCTTGCAATCGTGGGTGCTATGCGAGGAAACGAAGTACAGCAGATGTATGTCTGCTCCCGAATGGTGCAGGCACTGAAAAAGCTCGAATCAGAGGGGAAGATCGCTGAGGACACTGAAATACTTGTTGTACCCTGCGTGAACTACTATTCCATGAATATTGGTAAGCGTTTCTGGACGATGGACAATACGGACATCAACAGAATGTTTCCAGGCTATGCACTCGGTGAGACAACACAGCGTATTGCTGACGGCGTTTTCAGCAAATTGCAGGGCTATGAATACGGAATACAGCTTGCGAGTTTCTATCAGCCGGGTATCTTCCTGCCCCATGTCAAGATGATGGACACGGGTTTCACCGATCCGGAGATCATGAAGGATTTCGGTTTGGAGTTCGGCATTATCCGTAAGCCTCGACCTTACGACACCACCACGCTCAACTACAACTGGCAGGTTTGGGAAACTAAGGCGTTCTCGGTCTACGCAAACGCCACCGATGAGATAGATGTCAAGGCGGCAGATGAGGCTGTCAATGCGATACTGCGCTTTATGAATAACCGTGGCATCGTCACAGCCAAAACACCGCCCGGATATATCACCGAGATACTGAATGAGGGAAAAACGAAGCAGATACAATCCGAAGCAGCAGGACTGTTTTTCAGAACGGCAGAGATCGGAAAAACAGTAGAACACGGCGATGTACTGGGCATGATATATGACCCTCTTGACGGGGAACTTGTCGCAGAGATCAGAACGCCTGTATCAGGCACGGTATATTTTGCCTATAACAACCCGTTGATAAATGCTAAGACCGTGTGCTTCAAGATCATCAAGTGAGGAAGATAAAGTAAATGGAAAAGAAAGGATTTCATGAAACAAAAACAATTATATCCGATGACGAAAAAACGGTAACTACGGTGTCTGTCAGCGGCAGCAGTACAAGCAGCAGCTCGTCAGTATCATCAACTACAACATCATCGGTCACTACAACTGTTACAAACGGCGGTCATCCCGTTACAACAACTATCAAAACAGAACAATAAAAAAGCGGAGCTGCTGCTATGAGGATTCAAGCAACAGCTCCGTATTATGGAGGATATGTATGGTCACATTAAATGACTATTTATTTTCAGGGGATACTGTGCTTAAAATACTGCACCAGTATTCCGCCGACCTGAAAAGATCGGCTATCGAGACCAACATCCCCATAGACCTTGCCCACTGCAATTTTCTTATACAGATAAGCGAACTGCTGGAGCACAACGATTTCCTTACTTCCCAGTCCCAGAGGATAAAGGAGTTCTACAAATACATGACCCAGAAGTATCCCTTTCTCGCCTTTACCTTCAAAGGCAGGATAAAATCGC
>JBGUME010000286.1:0-3484 GCA_045116695.1 Anaerovoracaceae bacterium
TAAAAAAAGCCGGCGGGTTATGGGCGCCGGTTTTATGTTGTTTAGAATTTGAGCTTTTCGAATCTCTGTTTTTTCGGATAAGCATCGTTTCCCAGTTGCTTTGCCATTTCCTCGATAGCTTTCTTTTCCTTGCGGCTGAGCTTGCTTGGAACTTCCACTACTACCTTCACGTACAGGTCGCCCTTGCGGCCCGTCCTGACGTTAGGGACGCCCTTGCCTCTCAGTCTGAACGATGATCCTGTCTGAGTTCCCGGAGTGATCGTGTAGCTGTAGGTCTCGCCGAATCCCGGCACCTGCACCTTTCCGCCAAGCGCCGCCACATCGAATGTGATAGGCAGGTCGAGGTAGAGGTCGTCTCCTCTCCTCTTGTAGGTGCTGTGAGGCCTTACGTTGACGACGATATAGAGATCGCCGTCAGGTCCGCCGTTGATCCCCGGCTCGCCCTGTCCTCTGACTGTCACGATGCTGTCGGTATCGACTCCCGCAGGGATGTCCACCTTGATCTTGACTGTCTTGCGGTTCACTCCCGAGCCTCCGCAGTCTGTGCACGGTGTCTCGATCATCTGCCCTGTGCCTCCGCACTTAGGACATGTAGTGACGTTCTGGAACCTTCCGAAAGGCGTGTTGCTTACCTGGGATATCTGGCCGCTTCCTCCGCACTGGTCGCAGGTCTTCTTGCCTGTGCCAGGCTTGCATCCGCTTCCGCCGCAGGTCTTACACTTGACGTTCTTTGAAAGCTCGATCTGCTTGCTGCACCCGAAGAGCGCATCAGTGAAATCGATGGTGACCGTCTTCTGCAGGTCTCTGCCCTTCTGCGGACCGCCTCTGCGCCTGCTGCTCCTGCCGCCTCCCATGCCTCCGAACATATCGAATATGTCATCGAAGTTCATGCCGGCTCCGCCGAAGCCGCCGCCGAAGTTCCCGAAGCCTCCAAAACCGCCGAAGCCGCCCTGGCCCGCTCCGAAATTCGGGTCTACGCCCGCGAATCCGAATCTGTCATATTTATCCTTTTTATCGGGATCTGAAAGGACTTCGTAAGCCTCATTGACTTCCTTGAATTTCTCTTCAGCTGTCTTGTCTCCCGGATTCTTGTCCGGATGATACTTCATTGCCAGCTTATGATAAGCCTTCTTTATCTCCGCTTCCGAAGATCCCTTATTGACCCCAAGGACTTCATAGTAATCCCTTTTATCTGCCATTATGCCAATCCTTCCAGATTAGTTTTCGTCGTCTACTACCTCATAATCTGCATCGACTGTTCCGTCATCATGAGGAGCGCTGCCGCCGGCGTTGAAGCCGCCCATGTTGTTAGGGTCGAATCCTGCGCCGCCAAAACCGCCCATGTTAGGATCGAATCCCTGTCCGCCGGCTGCTCCCTGAGCTGCCTGAGCTTCCTGGTAGATCCTTGTCGAGATCGGATAGAACGCGTTTGTGAGAGCTTCCATCTTGGTCTTCATGCCCTCGACGTCGTTCGCGTCGATAGCTGCCTGCAGGTCTGCCTTAGCGGACTCTACAGCAGACTTCTCGCTCTCTGTGACCTTGTCTCCAAGATCCTTGAGCTGCTTGTCGATCTCAAAGATCATGCCCTCGGACTGGTTCTTTGTCTCAACAGCTTCCTTCTGCTTCTTGTCCTGCTCTGCGAACTGCTCAGCCTCTTTGATCTTGGCGTTGATCTCTTCGTCAGAGAGCTTAGTCGAAGAAGTGATAGTGATCTTCTGCTCTTTGCCTGTAGCCATGTCCTTTGCGCTTACATTGACGATACCGTTCGCGTCGATATCGAATGTTACCTCGATCTGAGGGATGCCGCGAGGAGCCGGCGCGATGCCGCTGAGCTGGAACCTGCCGAGCGTGATGTTGCCGGCTGCCATTTCTCTCTCACCCTGCATTACGTGGATGTCTACAGCAGTCTGGTTGTCGGCCGCTGTGGAGAAGATCTGGCTCTTCTTTGTAGGGATAGTCGTATTTCTCTCGATCAGCTTTGTGGCTACTCCGCCGAGTGTCTCGATTGACAGCGACAGCGGTGTAACGTCGAGGAGCAGGATGTCGTTGACTTCGCCTGTCAGAACGCCCGCCTGGATGGCAGCTCCGATGGCTACGCATTCGTCAGGGTTGATTCCCTTGAACGGCTCCTTGCCTGTTACGCTCTTTACTGCTTCCTGAACAGCCGGGATCCTTGTGGAACCGCCTACCAGGATGACCTTCTCAAGGTCAGCCGATGTGACGCCTGCATCCTTCATGGCCTTATGCATAGGCTCGATAGTTCTGTCTACGAGATTCTTTGTCAGCTGCTCGAATCTTGCTCTTGTAACGTCCATGTCCATGTGGAGAGGACCTGAAGCGTTTGCAGCGATGAACGGCAGGTTGACCTTTGTGGTCTGAGCTGTGGAAAGCTCCTTCTTTGCCTTCTCAGCAGCTTCTTTCAGTCTCTGGAGAGCCATCTTGTCCTGTCTGAGATCGATGCCGTTCTCCTTCTGGAAGCTGTCAGCAAGGAAGTTCATCAGAGCATTGTCGAAATCGTCGCCGCCCAGATGTGTGTCGCCGTTTGTAGCGAGTACTTCGAATACTCCGTCGCCGAGTTCAAGTACGGATACGTCGAATGTGCCGCCGCCCAGGTCATAGACCAGGATCTTGTGGCTTCCTGTATCCTTGTCGAGTCCGTATGCCAGCGAAGCAGCTGTAGGCTCGTTGATGATCCTCTTTACTTCGAGGCCTGCGATCTTGCCCGCGTCCTTTGTAGCCTGCTTCTGAGCGTCGCTGAAGTAAGCCGGTACTGTGATGACAGCCTCTGTGACCTTCTCGCCCAGATAAGCCTCAGCGTCTGCTTTAAGCTTCTGAAGGATCATTGCGGAGATCTCCTGCGGTGTGTAGTCCTTGCCGCGGAGGTTTACCTTGTAGTTCTCACCCATGTGTCTCTTGATCGAAGCAACAGTGCCCTCAGGCTCTGTGATGGCGATTCTCTTTGCTGTCTCACCGACGAGTCTCTCGCCGCTCTTTGTGAATGATACTACCGAAGGTGTTGTTCTCATGCCCTCGGAGTTTGTGATAACTGTAGGCTCTCCGCCTTCGAGTACTGCTACGCAGCTGTTGGTGGTGCCCAGATCGATTCCTATTACTTTGCTCATAATTGTATCCTCCTGTATGTGAATGAGATTTATTAACTATTTTGTCCGGAGCAGATCACTTTTTGTTTACTGCTACCATCGACGGCCTTACGACTTTGTCTCTGAGTTTGTAGCCCTTCTGAAGGACCTTCGTTATCTTGCCGTCATCCTTATCTTCTATGTTGTCAGTCATTACCGCGTTGTGAACGTTCGGATCGAAATCCTCATCCATGGCCTTTATCTCTTCAAGGCCTGCATTCTCAAGCGCTTTTTTGAACTGCTCGAATATGAGCTGCATTCCCTTCGCGTATCCTTCGAGATCATCAGTCTCTGTCGCGAGCGCTCTTTCAAAGTTGTCTATCACCGGCAGAAGGTCTCCGACT
>JBGUME010000287.1:0-3099 GCA_045116695.1 Anaerovoracaceae bacterium
CCGCCATAATACTCATCTTCAGTCATGAGTAGCTGGCGAGGTCTCGATCCGTCGGAAGGTCCGATGATGCCCATTTCTTCTATCTCATCGATTATCCTCGCGGCCCTGTTATACCCTATGCGGAATCTTCTCTGAAGCATCGATACGGATGCCTGCTTTGACTTGAAGATGAATGCGATAGCGTCTTCAGTCAGCTCATCCTGAGACTCACCGCCAATTTTCTTGTCGGTATTATCCATGCCATTCATGAGTTCTTCGTCGTACTCAGGATTTCCGCCCTCTTTCTTTACGAACCTTATTATCTTGTCAGTCTCCTTTTCGGAGATGAACGGTCCCTGTACTCTGTAAGGCTTTGTAGAACCTACCGGTGAGAACAGCATGTCGCCCTTGCCGAGCAGCTTCTCCGCTCCTGCCATGTCGATTATCGTCCGTGAGTCAACCTGCGACGCTACGCTGAACGCGATCCTGGACGGGATGTTCGCCTTGATAAGTCCCGTAACGACATCGACCGACGGTCTTTGTGTCGCAACTATCAGATGCATTCCGGCAGCCCTTGCTTTCTGAGCAAGACGGCAGATCGAATTCTCTACTTCGGACGGCGATGCCATCATGAGATCTGCGAGCTCATCAATAATGATAACTATCTGAGGCTTGCAGTCTGCGTACCTCTGGTCTACTCTCATAAGCTCGTTATATGATTCAAGATCCTTGACGTTATGTTCCGCAAAGAGTTCGTAGCGTTTTTCCATTTCAGCTACGGCAATGGCAAGAGCGCGCGCGGCCTTGCGCGGATCTGTAACGACAGGAGTCAGCATGTGCGGAATGCCGTTATAGTTACCCAGTTCCACCATCTTAGGGTCGATCATGATGAGCTTGAGTTCAGAAGGTCTGGCCTTGTAAAGGAAGCTGGTTATGATCGAGTTTATGCAGACTGATTTACCGGATCCCGTAGCGCCCGCGATAAGCAGATGCGGCATTTCCCGAAGGTCTGCAACGATGTTGTTTCCGGAGATGTCTTTTCCTACAACGAACTCGATGATGGACGGTGCTCCCATGAATTCATCGCTGTCGATAAGATCACGTATAAGAACAGGCGCCGGTTTTTCGTTTTCGACTTCTATGCCGATGGCTGCTTTGCCGGGTATAGGAGCTTCCATACGGATGCTTTTGGCTCTCATGTTGAGAGCTATATCGTTGGAGAGCTTTGTGATACTGGCTACCTTTACTCCGGTAGCCGGCTGCACTTCATATCTGGTCACAGAAGCTCCCTGCGTTACCTTGATGACTCTGGCATCAACGCCAAAGTTCTTGAGAGTTCTCTCAAGAAGTTCGGCGCGATCCTGCAGCTGCGCGTTGCTCATCATCTGTTTCGAAGATGTGTCTTTTTTAAGCAGGCTAACAGGAGGAAACTCATACGCAAAATCATCAGTCATGGTATTGAAGCCTGCAGATATCTTAGCATCGTCGCTTTCCGCTTCTGTATTTACCTGCGGCTTCTTTGTTTCCGTGGAGCTCTTCTTAGCGGCCGGAGTGGCTGTGGCCGAAGCAGCAGTCGCCCTGCCGGCAGCCGATGCGGCCTTTTTGGTGCCTCCGTGCGCGTCAAGGCCGAAAGAGCCTGAATGACCTACATCATCTGGATCGCCGAGACCAAGTCCGGTTGAAGGCTTTGAAGAAGAACTGCGCTTTCTGCCCGGATAGCCGTAGTTTTCTACATCATCACTGTCGAAGTGACGGTCTTCCGAATATACGCTTTTTGAGGAAGATGTTTCCGCACCTTTTCCTAAAGGACCCGGATCATCGATAGTCTTGAGGTTTTCCTGCGATATCTTCTCTCCTGTCTCGCTGTCGATACCTGCAGCAAAACGTTCCATGAGTTTTCCGAAAAGCGTCCCTCTTCCTTCCTGCTTCTTTGCAGGAGGATACATGACCTGAACGTCGTTTTTAACAGAGTCGGACATGGAAACGCTGCTGAACGGCTGCGGGATATCTGTAGATACACCGGCCGCCGGCCTTTGAGTATCAGCAGGCTCCTCTCTGATGATACCGCTCAGTACAGACCTCCAGAAAGGCTGTTTTGGTTCGGGAACGGAAGCGGTTACCGTTGGATCTCCCGTAAGAGCTTCCTTGATCTGGCCTTCGGAAAGTCTGCGGCGCTCGTCAGCTTCGAGCTCCTTGAGGATGCGGTTTTCTTCACGCTTCCGGCCTATTTTGCCGGCAAGTCTTGAGATCGGTGAATTGGCGACCATGAATATGGATATGATCATGACAGCCAGAGCAATTATTATAAGTCCCGGCTTGCCGAAGAACTTGACAAGCAGCGAGCCTATCTCCATGCCGACCGCGCCTCCCATGTATCCTTCGACACCTGTCCTGTAGAAATCAGCGATATCCCGGAATCCGTATCTGAGTTCTTCGGTATCGATGAACCTGGAGGAGTTCAGAACGCACATGTTTATGTAAATAAGGAGACTGAATATGGCTGTACCTGTCCCGATATGTCTGAGCTTGCCCAGCAGAAGCAGTGCAGCTATCAGGAACACAAAGAAAGGCAGGAAGTATGCCATGATGCCGAACAATCCGTTGCAGACATCATGCACTGCCCTGCCGAAACTGCCGGTAGAGTTCATGACTACAGTTATAAAAAGAAAAAGTCCGAGAGCAAACAGCGTTATGCTCCAGATAACGTCGATATTCCGCTTATCGCGGTCGCTTCTGCGCTGCATCTCTGCAAGAACTTCCTGCTTTGTTGGATCGCCTGTCTTTGATGCAGTGGATTGAGATGCTGTAGTCTTAGGTTTATTTTTGCTCCCCGGCGGTCTGCCCGGTCCGCGCTTTTGTCCGTTGTTTCCTGTCTGCTGTGCCATATAAAACATCCCCTGTCATATATAATGTATAAAGCCTATTAATTATACTACAAGATGTTGATTTTGTAACGTTTTTCTTAACAAAACAAAAGCCCCCGCAAAGGGGCTTTGTCTGATCTTTTGTTGTTCTTTCCACTACTCTGCGTTCACGACGTCCTTGCCGTCATAATAACCGCATGTAGGACATACTCTGTGTGGAAGCTTTGGCTCATGGCACTGAGGACAGATCGAAAGT
>JBGUME010000288.1:0-2250 GCA_045116695.1 Anaerovoracaceae bacterium
ATGCGTAGATGACGAACCTCCAAAAGAAGAGATGCAGCCGGTCGAGAAGGTGTTCACACCTGGCACAAAGACCATCGAGGACGTCTGTAACTATCTGAAACTGCCGGTAGAGAAGTCGGTCAAGGCTCTGATGTTCACGACATACGACACAGACCTTCAGCCAAAGGACAACGTTGTTGCATTCATCAGGGGAGACAGACAGCTCAACATGATCAAGCTGGTCAACGCTCTGAACGTGCCTGAGCACTACATCGAGTTTGCTGACGAGGACGTAACAGGACCTATCACGGGATCCGTTGCCGGATTCACCGGCCCTATGGGACTCAAGAACTGCATCGTAGTAGTAGATACAGAGCTGGTAGGCACAGTCAACATGTGCGCCGGAGCAAATGAAGAGGACCACCACCTGACAGGCGTCTGCTACGGCAGAGACTACACAGGAGACATCGTCACAGATATCAAGACGCTTCAGGAAGGCGACCGCTGCCCGCACTGCGGAAAGCCGGTCAAGTTCAGACGCGGGATCGAAGTTGGACAGATGTTCAAGCTGGGACTCAAGTAGTCTGAGAGCATGAACTGCACATTCAAGGACGAGAACGGAGAGGATCATCCGTACTGGATGGGCTGCTACGGTGTAGGAATCACGAGATCGATGCAGGCTGTAGTAGAGCAGCACCACGATGATAAGGGAATCATCTGGCCGCTGTCGGTAGCTCCTTATCACGTGATCGTGACAGTCATCAAGCCAAGTGACGAGACACAGCTCTCAGTCGCTTATGACATCGAAAAGAAACTCGAGAACATGGGCGTAGAGGTCATGGTAGACGACCGTGACGAGAGACCTGGAGTCAAGTTCAACGACGCAGACCTGATCGGTATCCCTATCAGGATCACAGTCGGCAAGTTCGCAGGCGAGGGCAAGGTAGAATACAAGCTGCGCCGCGAGGACGATCACGAACTCATGACTATCGATGAAGCGATCGCCAAGGCTAAGGCACTCGTCGACCTCGAAGGAGACGGAAGATACTTCTTCTCGAGACTTTCGGAGGAGACACTGAACGCTCACTAGTCCCGAACTAAGAAAAACAGTAATACCGGGCGCCGGCCGATGCCGACGCCCGTTTACATAAGAAACGCGCGGTGTCCGCTTGCATGGCATAGGTTGCGGCGTCGGCTTGGCATTCACGCCTGTCAGAGAGGAGTTTTTTGAAAAAGTATGTATTTTCAAAAAATAATCGTCAAAAATGCATACTGCCTCTCCACTGCCTCCCCGAAAAACAGCTGAATTGCTAAAAACCAGTAGACAATAACTCACAATCCAGAGTTATTTGGCAGCTAAATGCCTGAACGCCTTGCTCAAACGCCCAAATGATCTGCGAAAAAGCCGGAAACTAACTAATTCGGAATGACGCAGTATGCAAATTTTGGCTTTTTTCGCTGAAAATGCATACTAATCAAGAAAAGTCCTCATGAACACATTGCTGGAACTATTTATCGTATTTTTTAAGCTGGGCGCCTTCACAATAGGCGGCGGTATTGCCATGCTTCCGCTCCTGCAGAACACACTGACTGAAGAGAAGAAGTGGTTCACCAGGGAGGAATTCGTGGACATAGTTGCGGTGTGCCAGAGCCTGCCGGGAGTGGTGGCGATCAATATGGCCACATACGTGGGATATAAGAAGAAGGGGCTGATCGGTTCGATCGTATCGACACTCGGTGTCACCATCCCTTCGTTCGTTCTTATACTGATAATCGCCCGCGGAATAACAGCTCTCGGCGACAACGGAATCGTCATGGGAGCCATGGCCGGACTCAGAGCTGCGGCACTGGGAATGGTGGCAGTTGCGATGATTCAGTTGGCCCCGTCAGCTCTGAAGAACAAATGGGCCATACTGGCGGCGCTGACAGCGTTCATTCTGATTGCCGTGCTGAAGGTGAATACGGCATACGTCATACTGCTGTTTGCGGTCCTGGGCGTTACTGTCACTCTGATAAACAGCCGCAGAGCGGTAGAAGCTGCGGCGGGGGAAGGCAGTGCTTCGGACGTAAACGGACCGGGAGCAGACGATAACGAGGGAGGTGAGTCCGAATGATAATACTCAAGCTCTTCCTCAGCTTTTTCAAAGTCGGGCTCCTCGGATTCGGCGGCGGCCTTGCCATAGTAAGGCTCATTTATGACAGCATACAGCCTTTCCTGGATATGAGCCAGGAGACATTCGCCAACATAGTCGCGATCTCGCAGATAACACC
>JBGUME010000289.1:0-3795 GCA_045116695.1 Anaerovoracaceae bacterium
CAAACACAGGCTCTTCTACTGCAGGTTCCTCCGGTACCGGCTCCTCTGCAGCAGGTTCCTCATATTCAGGCTCTTCTTCAAGCTCGATCACAGGAGGTTCATCTGACTGAAAAGGCTCGAATGCAGGTTCCTCCGGCACAGGTTCTTCAAATACCGGCTCCTCTATAATAAGCTCTTCCGCAGCAGGTTCCTCTGCCACAGGTTCCACTATTACAGGCTCTTCCTTTCCAAAGTCAGTGATCTTTTTGAGGAAGTCCGGCAGCTCAAACTTTGGAACGCTTACCGGGGGCTCCTCGTATTCCGGTGCTTCCGGTTCAGGCTCTTCAGCAATGCCTGCTTCTCTTTCAAAGCTCTTTACAAACTCGTCAAACTGAGCGATGGTCTCTCTTGATAATTTCAGTTCAGAGTCATCAGGCTCAGTAAGTCCATTCGATTCTATAGGTGCAGGTTCTTCTCCGAATCTTGGTTCATCATCGGCAGCAGTCTCCGGCTCCTTGAACTCTTGGTTATCAAAAGGCGTCTTCACAGGCTCGTCCACATCATCATAGAGAGGAGCGAACTTGATGCCCGCAACTTCATCAAACGGCCCCAGATCCTGATCGAAATGGAGCACTTCAGTGTACTCGATCGCCTTGTCTGCCGCAGCTCTTTCTCTCTCTTCCTTCTCAGCTTTAAGAACATCGATGAAGCTCATAGTGCGGCTCTTTCCGCCCGGATTTGTCATCTCAGCGAAAAGTTCCTTCTCATCGATGTTTCCTGTGGTTCCCCACGGCGACTTGATGTCCGGGATCTCCCTTCTGTGCGGCTCGTCGACTACATTGCTCCAGTCGAAAGAAACCTTTTCCCTTACTGGTTTTTCTTCAGGCTCCGGCGCTTTTTCGAAAGTCTTTGTTGCCTCAGGCTCCGAAAAATCAACGTTCGGGAAAGTTCTGAACTCAGGCTCCGGTCTTGATACTTTGGCTCCGCATTCGCTGCAGAACTTCGCACCATCGGTAAGCTGACTTCCACAATTACTACAGAACATTATTACCTCCGTATGGTCTATTGCCCTCAGAAGGGCAGGTTTAACTTTTTTGCACGTCAAAATTCGTGCCTGTTCATAATTATTCAGTGAAATACTACTATATTATTGTTATAAATTCAATGATTTGATTGAGATATGAACGTATTGTAAGGGACGCAGCCTATTTATTTGTAGATAATTAGCTTGATTTTTTGGATTTTTACTATTGACTTGACCCTGCTTGGGTGGTAATATCATCAAGCGGCTCGCGAAAGACATCTTGCGAGCGCTGAAGTGAATATGGATGATTAGCTCAGCTGGCAGAGCACCTGACTCTTAATCAGGGTGTCCAGGGTTCGAACCCCTGATCATCCACCAGAGACATCCGCAACCCAAGCAATTGCAACGGGTTGCGGATTTTTCATTTTCGAGAAAACAGACATTTTTGCGGTTTGCCCACATTTTTGCCCACAAGTTTGTGGGCAAACTCATTTCAGATAATAACGGCATCACTCTCAACCAAGACTTTTTTCCAGCAGATCCACAGCTGTTTTACGAGTCTTTTCATTAGGATGAACATAAGTATTCAGCGTGATCCCTATGTCGGAATGCCCCATCAGCAGTTGCACATCCTTGTAGTTCGCACCGCTTGCGATCATGTTCGATCCATAGGTGTGGCGAAGTCCATGCATGTGGAACCATGTTATCCCCAGATTCGTCTGAACCAGTTTGTTACAGTTCTTGAGAGTCTGTATCGTGACCAGTTCTCCGTCAACCTTCCTGCAAACGAACTCGAGCGGCACCAGAGTTTTTCCTTTCTCTGCTTCTTCCAGTAGCTTACCGTGGCCTACCCTGCTTCCGATTATCCCGGTATCAGTATGGATATCCGTAAATACTATATTGTGCGGTCTGCCCTTAATGCTCTGTGTCTGACAGTAATGCTTCTGATAAAGATCTCCGTACAGTTTCCTGTCGCTCTCCTGCTGAGTTTTGGCTTCCATGAGGATGTTCGCGAGAGTCTCACCAAAGTCCACTACTCTCTGCTTTCCGTTCTTAGGTACTTTTAGTTCCCATCTCTTAGTTCCGGTATCCTTGAACATGGATCGCCTCACAATGAGTCTTCTGCCTGGAATGTCGACATCGTCCCAGCAAAGCCCTGCGAGTTCTCCTGCCCGGAGGCCTGTGTAATAGGATATCTGCACCGGCAGTATCATATACCTGTAATCATCTCCGTAGCTGTTCTTGTGAGTGCTGAGAAATTCTATGATCCGCTTGTACTCATCATGCGTGATGATCTCGAGTTTTTCGGACTCATCACCGAAAATATTGGTCTCTTCAGGTTTCTTACGCTTCTTAACGTGCTGCATCGGGCTCGACTTGAGATACTCTTTCGGATAGACAGCATATTTGAAGATCCCGTTAAGCACCACGAATTCTTCCTTCATAGTACTGTCAGAATAGGCATGCTTGATCTCACTGCCTTCCTCATCGTATTCGCCAAAGTATTTCTCATCTACATATGCCTGCAGAGCCTCCACCGTCACCTCTTTCAGCTTCATTTTGCCTATGCGGTGAGCCCTCACGTGATCCATCACATTGCGATAACTGTCAAGAGTTGTGGTAGCGCGGCTGCTCGGCTCTATCTCGGTGCGGAACCACTCGTCCATAAGCTCGCTTACCGTAATGTCACCAGGGTCGAGTATCTTGCCAAGCTCGTTATACTCTTCAACAGCCTTCTTCAGCATGTTTTCAGTTTCACGCTTTGATTCAGTCCCGACAAACTCATGCATCTTCATTGTGCCGTCCGGCTCTTCCATCCTGAATCTGTAATAGTACTTGTTACCTCTCTTTCTTAAGCTTCCTTCCTGATAAGATATTTTATGTTTCAAAAGATCCTCCTTTTCCGGCAGAACCTTTTGTGGGTAAAGATATAAATTGCTTAGAGGTATATCGTTCTCACGGCCGGTACTGCCTTGTTATATATTGTAGAGTTTTAATATTGCTTTCATGTGGTTCTGTGAAGCCACGGGGTCTTTCACATAGTTGCGCAAAGTTTCGCTTATATCATAAAAAGTGCTTACAGTGTGCATGATCTCGCGTTGGAACATCATGGAGCTGAAGTCCTCCAATGACTCTCCCATCAGCTTTGCAAACGTCTCGTTCTCCTTGTTCCCGTCAAAATCGAATCTGTGGCAGGCTTTTGTAAACGAGTCTGCAAATTCCAGATATTCTGCCAGAACGACCAGAAGCATGTTCTCCGCAAACTCATTATCTGACGATGCTATGCCAAGCGGTACTGTCCCCTGTATCTTCTCCATGAGATCGCGTATCAGCAGCGATCTTTTATCGGTGATCTCCGTATTGTATTCATCGGTCTCTCCTCTAAGGTATTCAGGCGTCACATGGAGCGCATTGGCCAGGCCTTCAATAACCAGACGTTTTGTATTGTCAATGGTCCCCTTCTCATATCTCATAATAGTAGACTTATTAACGTCCAGCTTCTCTGCCAGGTAGTCCATAGTTAGACCAAGTTCCTTGCGTCTTGCCTTGGCACGGCTTCCGATAGTTCTGCGAAGTTCTGTATCGTTCATGACATGCACCCCTTTTATGAATCACCTGCGGCCAGACCGCAGGCTTTTTGATTATTGATCATCTTCCACGTACAATATACCATTTTTGCAAAATATATGCAATATGCAATTTATTATTATTTTTTATTGTTGCTTTTTGCTTGACATTATTTCTGAATGTGGTATTATATCGATGAAGAAAAGTTGCATATCGCAACCTAA
>JBGUME010000290.1:0-2265 GCA_045116695.1 Anaerovoracaceae bacterium
GACAGCGAGCACTGTGTCTTTCAGCTTGCGGCCCTTGCAGACCGGGCATGTGTCCTCGGTCATCAGCTCGCTGATCTTTTCCTTTATGTAATCCGAGTTGGTCTCGCCCCATCTTCTCTCAAGGTTAGGGATGACGCCCTCGAATGTGTGGTTCATGTATGAGACGCGGCCTGCCCTGCTCTTGTAGGTGTACTGGATCTTGCGTGTGCCGGTGCCGTGCAGGAGCTCGTCCCTGAACTTCTCCGGCTGGTCCTTGTACGGGATCGACAAATCGGTGCCGTGGTCTATCGCCAGGCGGTTAAGCATGTGGCGGTACCAGCCCATGGCGTCGAGCGACGAGAACACGTTGCCCAGCGCTCCGTTGAGCAGGCTCTTGTTTTCATCAGTGATGACAGCCTCATCCGTTATGCGCAGTGTGAAACCAAGACCGCTGCAGTTGTCGCAGGCGCCGTAAGGCGCGTTGAACGAGAACATGCGCGGTTCCATCTCTTCGATGCCTACTCCGTGTTCAGGGCAGGAGAACTTGGTGGAGTAAACGGCTTCGTGAGCCTCTTCTTCCTTTATGATCTTGCCGTCTGCCTCCGCTGTGTCCGCCGGCTGCTGCGCCTTCTTCGCAGGTTCGAAAAGAACGCTGCAGACTCCGTCGCCTTCCTTGATCGCCAGCTCTAAGGCCTCGGCGATACGGCTTCTGTTGTCTGATCTGAGGACTATGCGGTCAATGACTATGTCGATGTTGTGCTTGTTGTTTTTGGCGAGCACGATGTCGCCATCGTCGAGGCGCGACATGGCGCCGTCGACGCGCACGCGGATATAGCCGTCGCGGCGCAGGCGGTCAAGGACCGCCCTGTGCTCGCCCTTGCGTCCCTTTATAACCGGGGCAAAGACCGTCATCCTGGTGCCCTCTTCATGCGTCTGTATATTCTCTATGATGCTGTCTATGTTCTGGCTGGCTATCTCGCGCCCGCAGACCGGGCAGTGCGGGATACCTATCCTCGCATAGAGCAGCCTCAGATAGTCGTATATCTCCGTTACGGTACCTACCGTCGACCTCGGGTTCTTGTTTGTCGTCTTCTGGTCGATGCTGATGGCCGGCGACAGACCCTCTATGGACTGCACATCCGGCTTTTTCATCAGGCCCAAAAACTGCCTCGCGTACGATGACAGCGATTCGACGTATTTTTTCTGGCCCTCGGCGTAGATGGTATCGAAGGCAAGCGAAGACTTGCCGGACCCCGAAAGACCGGTAAGGACTATCATCTTGTCACGTGGCAGCGTGACGTCTATGTTCTTGAGATTGTGCTCGCGGGCACCCTTTATGACTATATTCTTTTCCATCTGCTGTCCGTTCTGAGTTCGAACAATACGTCTCTGAGCTCGGCCGCGCGCTCAAAGTCAAGCTGCTTGGCCGCCTCTTTCATGCTCTTTTCTATATCTCTTATGGTGTCGCGCAGTTCGGCGGCCGTCATCGACTTCGAGTCCTTCAGGTCTCTCTCTCCGCGGTACTCGCCCGTCGCCCTCGCGATCTCACGCACAGGCTTGACTATGGTCTTAGGCACTATGCCGTGCGCTTTATTGTATTCATCCTGTGCCTTGCGGCGCCGCGCGGTCTCATCTATGCAGACCCGCATCGCCTTGCTTATGTAGTCGGCGTACATTATAACACGTCCGTGCTCATTACGCGCGGCGCGTCCGACAGTCTGTATGAGCGAGGTCTCAGTCCTGAGGAAGCCTTCCTTGTCCGCGTCGAGTATCGCTATCAGCGATACCTCCGGCAGGTCGAGTCCCTCACGCAGCAGGTTGATGCCTACCAGCACGTCGAACTTGCCCATCCTCAGATCGCGGATTATCTCGAGCCTCTCGAAGTTGTCTATCTCCGAGTGCAGGTATCTGACCTTTATGCCCTGCTCCTGAAGGAATTTTGAAAGGTCTTCCGCCATCCTCTTGGTCAGTGTCGTGACCAGCACGCGCTCGCCCTTTTCAGCCGTCTTGAATATCTCTCCCATCAGGTCGTCGATCTGTCCCTCGGTCGGCCTGACTTCTATCTCAGGGTCGAGCAATCCGGTCGGTCTTATCAGCTGCTCTGCCGTGACGCCGCCGGATCTCTCCAGCTCATACGCCGCTGGAGTCGCTGACACGTACACGGTCTGTCCTGTCAGCTCATTGAACTCGTCAAACTTCAGCGGCCTGTTGTCGAACGCCGAAGGCAGCCTGAATCCGTACTCTACCAGCGATTCCTTCCTCGCCCGGTCACCGTTGTACATGGCT
>JBGUME010000291.1:0-3315 GCA_045116695.1 Anaerovoracaceae bacterium
GACGAATGATGATTTGAAAATAAAAATACCGGAAGGCGGGCTCTGACCCGTCTTCCGGTATTCTCTTTACAGTTTTATTACGCGTCCGGGTTGATATAATCTTTATCCTTCCCGTTCACTATCTTTTTGAACTCTTTCAGTTCCATTTTTCCGCCTATCTTGATCCTGTTTACGGCGTACTGATCATCACTGCGCGTTGCGTAGTAAAACGGTCTGTATGAAAAGGCCATTTTATAGCCGCTGTCTTTAAGAGCCTGGATCAGAGTATCGTTATAGTCTCCCCACGGATACGCCAGGTATGTGAACCCGTATGCCGCGTTCTGTTCGGCGTCTTCCATCATCTGTTCATATGTAAAAACGTTGACCGGATGTTCATCGTCGATCTCCTTATGCATATTGAACGTATGGCTTTCAAAGCTGAATCTCGGATAATCCTGTCTCATCTCCTCTATGACGTCAGCGCAGATATAATGGTCTTCCGTTTCATTCGGATCCCATTCCGCGGTGACTTCGTCTATGTGATGGCCTATGCAGAACACTGTTGCGGCCTGATCGTATTTTTTGATGATAGGATACGCGAGATAATAAGTACCGTAGTAACCGTCGTCAAAGGTCACGACTACGCTCTTTTCCGGAACTTCGATATCTCCCTTATACCAGTCATAGAATTCGTCCAGCGTGAGAGTCGTGAATCCATTATCGTGCAGGTATTTCATCTGCTCATCAAATGTATCCTCCGCTATGAGCAGGCTGGTCTCGAATTCGGTGCCTGCAGGCACTATCTTATGATAAGTAAGAATAGGGATCCTTTCCGCATTTTTGTTTTCTGCCGATCCCCCGCTGCAGGAAGCAAGCATACCGGTCAAAGTAATGACTGACAGAACAACGATCAGCAGATGCGATAAAGCCTTGTTTCTTTTCATTTTGTTCATTTTGTTTTCAGGGTCGTAACAAGAGACGCCCGGTCTCTTTTGCCTTTTTCTCCTCTCTATTTCTTTTTCTTGACACATATGATCAGCACTGCCGCGAAAGCGAAAGCAAGCAGTGTCATCAACACAGTATAAAGTACCGTTGCGCCCATGATCCCGTATCTGGCGACATAGGTATGGGACATCAGCTTCGCGGCTATCGCTACGGCAACATATCCCACCATAAGATGGTTCTGTCCTCTGACCACTGTTACAACAACGGTAAAGAAATTGACCAGCGCCAGCATGCCTCCTCCTACCATGAGGATGGTCAGATGCGGTCTAAATTCATGCAGATCGGCATTGTACAGCCATCCCAGAACAGGGCAGCCAATAGTAAGCGCTACCGCGATAGCAGCCATTGTGATCACAGCGATAACGCCTATCTGTCTCAGGACTATTTTGGTAAACACCTTCATCTCGCGTCTGTCCCACTTATGCGCGAGCTTTACCAGTATAGGATTGAATACAAAGTTGGCAAAAAGCCCTATAACGAATACCGGCATAAAGATAAAGTTATAGCAGGCCTGAGCCTTATCATCAAGCACCGCGTCTATCGCGTATTTCGGAGCGTTGCCGACATACAGCAGCAAGAAACTTCCGAGGAACAGCGGCAGACACTCTTTTGTCAGCTTTATGAGAGCTTCTTTGTTGATCCTGAAGTGGATCCCTCCGTATTCGGACGCGACCAGCATGCTGGACATCACCATCGTGATGAGAGCAACTATGAACCATATGATCGAAGATATCAGCAGGTTATGCGTGATCACCAGCGATATCATGCACGCCGCCATTGCCAGGCCTATCCTGAACGTGTTGGTCTTGGCTGCCACATCCAGCCTTCTCATCTGCTGATATCTGCTGTAAAAGACATCAGCGTATGCTTCAACGAGTTTCAAAAGACATACGAATATGATGACCCAGAACTTATTGCTGCTGTAACGGCCGCTCACGTATCCGGCCCCGACATATATTACGAAAACGACAAGCATTATAAGGCAGGTGAACACCCTGTGAGAGTGATAATCGGTAAAGCTGACCTTCTCTTTGATATCACTGACCTGATATTTCCTTACACCATACTCGCCGATAAATGACATAAGGCTTCCTATCGCGTAAGCAATTGAAAAGATCCCGGCATCCTCAAGTCCATTAGTCCTGGTGATCACTATAAGCATCACCGCGGACTGCATGGCAAACATGAGTCCCGAGACGGAGTTCCACGCATATGCTGATTTTTCTACGTTTTTAGTATTTAGGAATAAGCCTTTGATTCTTTCTGTCATACAATACAATATTAAAAGCACCGTGTCAGTATTGTCAAATACTATTATACCACGGTGCTTTTATTTATTCGGTTGTCCGTCCTTTATTCTATGGCCTTATCAGTAATTTGTGAAACCCAGATCATTCATTGTCAATCCGTAGTTTTCTTCCACGGCGCTGTCCCATGCAGCCATAGATCCTCCAAAGGTCGAAGTAACAAAGTTTTTCTCTTCTGCAGAAGCATTTTCGTTGTTTTTTACAACAAGCTCTTTCCTGCCTTCAACTTTTGCCTGTAAGGCTGCTATTTCTTCATCGGAAGGATTTCTAATGGTAACGTCAGCACCATCGGTATACTGATCCGGATGAATGTCTGTTGCAAATAGATCTACTTCAGTTTTTAATTCTTTATATATCACAGTTGGATAAACAGTATGTGAATCTAAAGGTGCTATCATTGAAGTGTAACGATTTCCTGCTACACATACCATTTCCACATTACCGCTGTGGTTCACAAAGTAAACACTCTTGCCGTCGACTGTATGCTCTACTGTTTTATCTCCGTTTTTGTTTACATATCCCGTCGTTTCGATAATATCATATAGAGTTTTGACCGTTGCTTCCCCGTCAGTTACGATAATTGTGACTGAGTTTGTTACTAGGCCTGAACCTTCATAGCTGTCAGTAAGAACCAGAACTGCCGTTCCGGCCTGTTTCCCTTTGACCGTATAACGTTCTATAGGTAAGCCTTTTTCACTGAATACAGTATCTTTGGATACTACATCGCTGAACTCACTGTTTCTGACCTGAGCAGTTGTACCATAATTGCTGTCGATCCTGATCTCAGCTGTTTCCCCTACCTGAATTTTTACGTATTTCTTTTCAGGCGTGATATATGGCGGTTTTCTGCCCATGATATACCTTACCGCTACATCCGAGATCAGTGGAGTACCGCCAAGAGTAATGGATCTGAATCCTCCCGAATTCTCTACATATACCCTTGCCGCCTCTTTCTTGTTGGAATCCGCCAGTACGATCGGCGCGTCTTCCAGCAGCGCTAACGGTCCTCCTGACAGTCCATCCG
>JBGUME010000292.1:0-13915 GCA_045116695.1 Anaerovoracaceae bacterium
GACTCCTTCACGCGCTATCCTTCCTATGGAAACGGTATCCAGGAGTTTTTCGATATCATCATCTACCCACCTGAGGTCGTTGATGATGTGGCTGTAGGCATTTTCCTCATCGCCGTAGTCTTCGTCCGGATAATCGATATCCACAGCCATCTCGGCCAGCACGTCAAGAAGAGTTTCTCTGATCTCCCTTATGGTGTCACCCAGCCTTCCGGCGCGCTGCTCCTCCGCTATCTCCAGAGACAGGTCTGTTTTTGCCTTGATGATGTCTATGACGGCCTCTGCCTGCGAAAGGTCCATTTTGCCGTTCAGGAACGCAAGCTTTGTGAACTCTCCCGGATCGGCCATGCGCACGTTGGCAAGTCCTGAGTCCAGTACTGCAGACAGAATGGCCTTCAGAGAAACGTTGCTTCCGTGACCCTGTATCTCAAGCATGTCCTCGCCTGTATATGAGGCCGGTCCTTTCATGAAGAGAAAGACAGCTTCATCAATGATTTCTGCCTTAGGATCTGAATTGTCTCTTACGACCTTTCCCGTATACGCGTGGCGCGGTTCTATCTCTTCAGGGCAGCAAAGCATAAGGCGCCTCATCAGCGCTTCGCTTTCAGGTCCGCTTACCCTTACTATTCCGATACCGCCTTCTCCCGGCGCTGTAGATATCGCTGAAATCGTATCAGCCATGATGGATGTTCCCCTTTCTTTGATACGCCTTGTATTCTACCACACGCGCATAAAAAGAGCCATCCGGCAAATGCCGGACGGCCCTGTGTCGGATTGTCCTTTACAATATCTCGCTCAGGAACGACTCTCCGTCGCCGCGGTAATCTATACCGAAGTATTCAGCGATGGTAGCTGCCTGATCGGCGAATGTGTCGCGCGTTCCGAGGTCGACGCCCTTCTTGAGAGACGGTCCCCATACGAGGCACATGACGTCCTCACGCGTATGGTCGGTGCCCTTGTAGCCCGGATCGCAGCCGTGGTCGGCCGTGACCATCAGGATGTCCTCAGGACCCATCTTCTCCATAAGCTCGCCAAGCTGTCTGTCAGCGGTATTCAGAGCCTTGGTGTAGCCCGGGATATCTCTTCTGTGTCCGTAGATCATGTCTGTATCTACCAGGTTCACATAGCAGACTCCTTCAAAGTCCGCGTCCGCAAGATCTATCGTCCTTACCATGTTGGCCTCGTTGCCCTTGTTGGAATAGCTGAACATGACGCTCTTGCCGGCAAAGATGTCGTAGATCTTGCCTACGCCAATGACCATAAAGCCTTTCTCCTTGAGAGCGTCAAGCACTGTTTCACGAGGTGGCTGCAGGCTGTAGTCGTGGCGCCTGACTGTTCTCTGGAAAGGCCACTCGCCTTCGAACGGCCTCGCGATGATGCGGCCTACGCCGTGCTCGCCCTGCATGATCTCTCTGGCCTTGTGGCAGATATCGTAAAGCTCCTCGATAGGAACGACGTCCTCATGAGCCGCTATCTGCATCACGCTGTCAGCGCTCGTATAGACGATCAGATCGCCTGTCTCGACATGATGCTTTCCGTAGTCCCTGATAACGTCAGTCCCTGAATAGGTCTTGTTGCAGACTATGTTTCTGCCGGTAGCCTTTGACAGCTTGTCGAGGATCTCCTGCGGGAAGCCTTCATAGTATGTAGGAAGCGGCTTTGGCGAAACCATGCCTGCCATCTCCCAGTGGCCTACTGTCGTGTCCTTGCCGCGGGACTTCTCGTGCATGCGGCAGAAGCAGCCGTCGATATCTTCTTTAGGATCATAGAACGATGTGTCTTTGATGTTCCTGATACCCAGCTTCTCCATGACAGGCACGTTCATCTCACCGCTCTTGTAGCAGCTGCCGAAAGTATCGGCTCCGGCATCGCCAAAGTCGGCCGCGTCAGGAGCGCCGCCGATGCCCGCGCTGTCGAGCACTATCCAGAATACTCTCTTGCCCATTATTCTTTTCCTTCCTTGTTTTTATCTTCGGCTATCATCATGCGGATCGCCTCGATGGCAACGCGGATAGCCAGGTCGGTGTCATGCTCCTGCGGATTAGGCAGACCCACCTTCTCTCTTTCCTGATTCGCCACGACCAGGAATACCGATCCGACTCTCAGCCTGCGGTAAGCGCCGACGATGAAGAGGGTCGCCGATTCCATCTCGGAAGCCTTGCATCCCATGCGCAGCCAAGCGTCCCATTTCTCCAAAAGCTCGTGGCTGTTAGGAAGAGCCTCCGGCATGTGCTGTCCGTAGAAAGCGTCCTTGCACTGAACGACACCTGTGTGATACGGAGCTCCCAGCTTCTTTGCCGCGTTGACAAGAGACGCCGAAACAGTCACGTCAGATACAGCCGGATATTCTATCGGGCAGTATTCCTTCGATGTTCCGTCCATGCGCACAGCGCCGGTCGCGACTACGACGTCTCCGCCCTTCACATCGAGATCCATGCCTCCGCATGTGCCGACTCTGATGAAGGTCTTGCCGCCTACATTGGCGACTTCTTCGAGCGCGATGGAAGCGGACGGGCCGCCTACACCGGTACTCGTGCAGCTGACTTTGACACCATCCAGATAACCTGTATATGTCACGTACTCACGGCTGTCAGCTACCTTCTCAGCGTTATCGAAATATGCGGCGATCTTAGGTACTCTGTGAGGATCGCCCGGGAGAATGACGTACTCGCCTACATCTCCAGGCCTCAGTCCTACGTGATACTGATAGCCTCCGCCTTCTGTATAATCAACCATTTTCCTTACCTCTTTTCTAAATACGGTAATAATATTGCGAAATGTGTAAAGATATTATAAATTTTGCTACTTTTCAGCGGCTTTCGCGGCCTTTACGACTCTGCTGGTGCCGAGTCTCTTTGCTCCGATCTCAATGAACTTAGCTGCGTCCTCGAGTCCGCTGATACCGCCGGACGCTTTGACCTTTACGCCCTCACCGACGTTCTTTACCATAAGTTCAACGTCCTCAAAGGTCGCTCCGCCTCCGCCGAATCCGGTCGAAGTCTTGATGAAGTCAGCTCCCGCGAATGTAACGATCTCGCAGAGCTTGACCTTCTCTTCGTCTGTCAGCATGCAGGTCTCGATGATGACCTTTAAAATGTTATCGCCGCAGATCTCCTTGAGGGTGCGGATCTCATTCTCGATGTCATCCCATCTTTTGTCCTTGACCCAGCCTATGTTGATCACCATGTCGATCTCGTCGGCTCCGTTGTCGAGAGCATCACTGGTCTCAAAGGCCTTTACCGCTGTCGTGTTATATCCGTTAGGGAAACCGATGACCGTGCAGATCTTGAGGTTGTTTCCGGCATAGTCCTTGGCCTGCGCTACATATCCCGGCGGGATGCAGACACTGGCCGTCTCGTACTTGATGCCGTCGTCGATGATCGCCTTGATGTCTTCCCATGTAGCCGTCTGGGCCAGCAGGGTGTGGTCGCAGTATTTCAGAATTTCTTTTGTATCCATTACTTGACTCCTTTATTGGAAAAGGCGGAAGCAAACTGCCCCCGCCTTTATCACCTGATGATAGTTATTATCTCTGTCCCTTGTCGTAAGGAATACCTTCCGCCTTAGGCGCTCTGGAGTTCTTGGATGTGAATGCAAGTACTACCAGCGAGATGATGTACGGCAGCATGTTGTATACCGTGCTCGGTATGTTCATTGCAGCCAGGAACGGGATACCTGCGTATACGTTCGACAGCGCGCGGAAGAGTCCGAAGAGCAGGGCCGCGAGAGCGATGTTGGTCGGTTTCCACTGACCGAAGATCATTACGGCCAGAGCCAGGAAGCCGAATCCCGCGACGCCCATCTCGAATTTCCACTCGGATACGCCGGCCGTGATGTACACGATTCCGCCGAGTCCGCCGAGGAATCCTGAGATGAGGACGCCTGCCCAGCGCATCTTGTATACGTTGATACCTACGGAGTCCGCAGCCTGAGGGTTCTCGCCGCAGGCCATAAGTCTCAGTCCGAACTTTGTCTTGTAAAGCAGGAACCATGAAAGTATGAGCATGACTACCGCCATTACCATGAACCAGTTGAACTCAAATCCTCCGAAATATTTCAGGAAAGCTTTCTTCTCCTGGATGTACTGGATCGAGCTGGAAACGTTGTCAGGGTTGATCGATGTGTTCATCGCTCTGACGAATACGGTCGCAGCGGCTGTAGCCAGCAGGTTCATGGCCGTACCTACGAGTGTCTGGTCAGCCTTGAAGTTGATGCAGGCCAGGCCCAGCAGGCAGGAGTAGATCATTCCTACCAGGATGGCAAAGAGAGTTGTCGCCAGTATGATGACGATCTTTGCGGTACCGGCAGGAAGCAGGAACATCGTTACAGCTCCACCGAGAGCTCCCATTACCATGATTCCTTCGAGTCCCAGGTTTATAACACCGGAGTGCTCAGAGAAGCATCCGCCAAGCGCCACGAGGCAAAGTACAGAGGCGAATATGATAGTGTATTGCAGTAACAGTACCATTACTTCTCACCTCCTTCCGACTTAGCCGAAGCATCTGTGACAGGTACGTCGTTTACGTTCGGACCTCCCTTGTCTTTCTTGCTTATCCAGTTGTTGAGCGCAAACTTGAAGAACAGTACGAACGCGCACAGATAAATGATGATCGATGATATCAGGTCAGAGATCTGTGAAGGATATACCGACTTGTTGATAAGCGCCCCGCCGTCCGTGATGGACTGGATGAAGAACGATGCGAAGACCGTTCCGATCGGGTGCAGGCCTCCCAGGAAGGTAGCCGCGATGCCGTTGAAGCCCATGCCCGGCACAGATGTCTGTGTCGTGGACCATTCCTGATATCCCGTAAGGAAGAGGAACGCGGCACCGATGCCCGCCAGGGCACCGCCGATCGCCAGTGTCACGATGATGTTCTGTTTTTCTTTCATTCCGGCATACTTGGCGGCTTCCTTGTTGAAACCGGTCGCACGCAGCTCGTAGCCGAATTTAGTCTTCGACAGGATCATCCAGATAAGTACCGCGAAGAGTATCGCGAGAGGAATCGCCAGCGTGACCGTTGTGTTGCCCGCGAAGAGCTTGTTTAGTCCCAGCGAAGGGATCAGCGCGCCCTTGTTGCCCTGTGCCAGCTTGATGGTGTAAGGGCTCGCAGGGTCCTTGACCGACTTGGATGTAAGAACCATGTTGGTAAGGTAGAGCATTATCCAGTTGAGCATGATGCCCGAGATAACCTCATTTACGTTTCTGTATGCCTTGAGTGTGCCCGAGATAGCTCCGACGACTGCTCCTGCGAGAGCAGCGAGGACCAGGCAGATCACCCAGTTGCAGTGCCATGCGAGCGCAGCGTAAAGTCCGATGCATGCACCGGCTTCATACTGGCCCGGGGCTCCGATGTTGAACAGTCCTACCTTGTAGCAGAAGCAGATCGACAGTGCGCACATCAGCAGCGGCGCTGTCTTGGCCAGGGTATTACCCAGAGCCTTGAGCTGTGCTGCCTGCGACGAACGGCTCAGGAAGTTGAGCAGGATCGTCTTGATCGCCTGTCCAGCGCCTGCCGGATTGATCAGCAGCAGAACGATGTATCCGATCAGCAGTCCGAGGACGATACAGAGCAGTGATGTCAGTATCGACTGGAAGGACGGATTCTTAATAAGCGGTTCTTTCTTTTTCATTACGCTTCCTCCTTCCTTTCAACTGCTGTATCGACGACTTCTGATTCTTCGATCTCGCTGGTATTTGCATCGATGAAGACATTTCTCTTGGCGCCGGCCATGTACAGACCAAGCTCTTCGACTGTCGTCTTCTTAGGATCGAGCTCACCGACGATCTCGCCCTCGTACATTACGAGGATCCTGTCAGGTACGTTCATTACCTCTTCGAGTTCGAGAGAGATGAGCAGTACCGCACGGCCTTCGTCTCTTTCTGCGATCAGCTGTTTATGTACGCCTTCGATAGCTCCTACGTCCAGACCTCTCGTCGGCTGTACAGCTACCAGCAGCTGGTGGTCCTTGTCGACCTCACGGGCGATGATGGCCTTCTGCTGGTTTCCGCCGGACATCGCTCTTGCGATGGTGATAGGTCCCTGGCCGGATCTTACGTCGAATTCTTTTTCGAGTCTCTCAGAGTATGCGCGGATCTCAGGTCTCTTAAGGAAACCGGCCTTTGACGTGAACTCTGACTGATAGTATCTCTGGAGTATCATGTTGTACTCAAGAGGATAGTCAAGAACGAGTCCGTGTTTGTGCCTGTCCTCAGGGATGTGGCTCAACAGTTTGCTTCTCTGGCGGATCGAGCTCTTAGTGATGTCCTCACCGCAGAGAATGATCTTGCCGTCAACGAGCGGTTCCATTCCTGTGAGTCCGTATACGAACTCGGTCTGGCCATTTCCATCAATACCGGCTATACAGACGATCTCGCCCTCATGCACCTCGAAGCTGACGTTCTTTACGGCGTTGTTGGAGTGGAGCTTGGAAGCGACCGTCATGTTCTCTACCTTGAGGATGACATTGCCAGGCTTCGCAGGAGCTTTCTCTACTACCATGTTGACGTCACGGCCTACCATCATGCGGCTCATCTCTTCCTTGGATGTCGAAGCGACGTCCACGGTGCCGATGTATTTACCGCGGCGGAGTACCGTTACTCTGTCAGCTACGGCCTTGATCTCGTTCAGCTTGTGAGTGATGAAGAGGATCGACTTGCCCTCTGCCCTGAGATTCTTCATGATCTCCATCAGCTCTTCGATCTCCTGCGGTGTAAGCACGGCAGTAGGCTCGTCGAAGATGAGGATCTCGTTGTCACGGAAGAGCATCTTGAGGATCTCAGTTCTCTGCTGCATTCCTACAGTGATATCTTCGATCTTTGCGTCAGGATCGACCTGCAGTCCGTACTTCTCGGACAGGGCCTTTACCTTGGCTCTGGCCTCTTCCATTTGAAGAACTCCGCCTTTGGTCTCCTCGACTCCGAGGATGATGTTCTCCAGAACGGTGAAGCACTGTACCAGTTTAAAGTGCTGGTGTACCATTCCGATGCCCAGGTCATTGGCATCGTTAGGGTTGTTGATCTTTACCTCCTTGCCGTCCTTTTTGATTACTCCTTCTTCGGCCTGGTATAAGCCGAAAAGGACGGACATGAGGGTGGATTTACCGGCACCATTTTCACCAAGCAAGGCGTGTATCTCGCCTCTCTTTAGCTGCAAAGTGATGTTGTCATTTGCTATGATGCCGGGGAATCGTTTGGTGATGTTCACCATTTCTATGGCATAAGGTGCATCCATAATCCGTTTCCCTCCATGTGTGAAATAGCATAAACATATACATAATCATTATACAAAAAAAGAATACGAAAGAGTATAAGAAAAAGGCGATTCCGTAAGGAACCGCCCTTATTCCTGATCTCTTAAAGAACCAGCTGTTAGCCCTTGATAGCTCCCTGATCATCTACCTTTACAGCAGTTGTTGCAGGAATAGCCTCGATGTCGTTCGAAACTGTTCTTGTACCGTCGAAGAGCTCCTTAACGAGTGTCTGATAATCAGCCTCGCTGAATCCGTCATTCCATACTGTGGAAGCCGGCAGTTGTACGTAGTTCTCTTCCGGAGTCTCGGAAACGAGTCCGAGGTTCTGGATCTGGCCTGCATACTCATCCCACTTGCCATCCTTGATAGCGCCAAGCAGTGTGTTGACTGTTGCACCAAGGCCCTTCATAGCCGATGTAACTGTCATGCCTTCGCCATAAACGCCGTCGATTGTAGCAGCCTGGTCTACGTCAACGCCGATGACCTTGCCTCCAACCTTAGCAGCAGCCTCAGCAGCAGATGTGTAGATTCCGCCGCCGCAAGCGAATACGACTTCTGTGCCTGCGCCATACCATGTGTCCATAGTAGCTGTGATGTCAGCATCGCCGAAGAACTGTCCGCCGTAGACATACTTGATCTCTACGTCGCTCTTTCCGAGCTCGGAAGCAGCAGCATCTGCGCCCTGAACGAATCCGTGGCCATATCTCTGTACAGCAGGTACAGCCATTCCGCCGAGGAATCCGAGCTTTGTGAAGCCCATCTTGACTGCGGCATATCCTGCCATGTAGCCAGCGAGCTCTTCCTGGTATACAGCGCTGTATACGTTAGGTCCGTCGAATTCTCTCTCGCCGTAAGCTGTGAGGTCTCCCTCAGATACGTCGAGTGCTACGAACTTTGTGTCCGGATAAAGCGGAGCTACCTCATAGATAGCGTTCGCGAACGCATAACCAGGCATTACGATTACGTTGTAGCCTTCTTCTATCGCCTCTTCGATCGAGGAAACACGGTCAGCGTCTGCGTCGGACGCAGGTTTCTTATATGTGAAGTCAATCCCATTTCCCTCACAGAAAGCCTTGCATGCCTCATAAGTTGTCTGGTTGAAGGACTGGTCTGTGATGTCACCATAGTCAGTAACCATTGCTACCTTCATTGCGCCATCATCAGCTGCGCCTTCGTCACCACCGCCGCCCCCGCAAGCTGCAAATGAGAATACCATCAGAGCTGCGAGGAGTAATACAAGAAATTTCTTCATCTTAATCCTCCTAAAGTACTTTAGATTAAAATAGTGAACCTTGGGATCCGTCGATCCCTACGCGATAATTATAGCCTAACAGCTGCTAAAACAAAAACATTTTTATCAAAAAAGTGCCTCCTTTTCAGACCTCAAAAAGTCCGCATTCAGCCCTTTGTATCTTCTTCATATATCTCAAATTATGTAGTAAAATTAAGCATGACCCAAGGAGGTTTTTTATGGCCAAGTTATACTTTAAATACGGAGCAATGGGCTCATCCAAGTCCGCTCAGGCTCTGACCACAAAGTTCAATTATGAAGAAAAAGGCATGACCGTATGGCTGATCAAGCCGGGCACCGATACCCGCGACGGCGCGGACATAATCAGGAGCCGCATCGGTCTTCAGCAGCAGGCTCAGGTCATACACCCGGATGAAGATATCATAGCGGCCTATCATGCGGCCGGTGACTACGATGTCATCATCGCTGATGAAGCGCAGTTCCTGACACCTGAACAGATCGATGGACTAAGATGGCTGGTCGATGAGAAGAACATCCCTGTTCTCTGCTTCGGCCTCAGGACCGACTTCCTCACGCACTTCTTTCCGGGAGCCAAAAGGCTCATGGAACTTGCCGACTCCATCACCGAGATCAAGACTATATGCGAGTGCGGACGCAAAGCGACCGTTAACGCGAGGTTCGATGATAACGGCCGGATAATCACAGAGGGCGATCAGGTAGTGCTTGGCGGCAACGACAGATATACAGCCATGTGCCACAAGTGCTGGAAGCAGCGCATCAAGGAACAGCAGGGAAAATAAGGAAACCGGTTATTATGGAAGAAAAAGGATACGCAGTAGTGATCGGAGCCGCCAACATCGACATAGGCGGTACCCCATATAAGCCGCTCATTCCGGGCGACTCCAATCCGGGCGTCATAAAGATGAGCTACGGAGGCGTGGGCAGAAACATAGCCCATAATCTTGCCCTGCTCGGAGTAAGAGTCGAATTCATCACCGCGATCGGCGATGATACACTCGGCAAAGAGATGCTTGAGAGATGCGAAAGCATAGGCATGGACACGAGCCTCTCGCTCATAGTGCCTGAAGCTTCTACCTCCACATACCTCTTCATCAACGACGATGACGGTGAGATGAGCCTTGCCCTGTCACACGTCGACATAGTGAAGCACATCACGCCTGAATACATAGAGTCGCTAAGCGACGTTATTAATTCCGCAGCCGTAGTGATCGCCGACTGTAATCTGACTCAGGAGACCTTTCTCAAGATAAAAGAGATCTGCAAGGTACCTCTGTACATGGATACGGTATCGGTTTCTCAGGCTGACAAGATCAAAGGTCATCTGGACGGAATAGACACTCTCAAGCCGAATCTTCTTGAGGCCGAGTTCTTGACCGACATGATAATTGAAACTGACTACGACTGTCTCGAAGCAGCCAAGGCCCTGATAGACCAGGGTGTCAGAAGAGTATTTATTTCTCTTGGCCCTAACGGCATGATCGCAGCAGACAAGGATCACACTTTAATGGCGGACAGATATCCCGCTGACGTGAAGTGCACGACCGGAGCAGGAGACTCCGCGATGGCGGCCATAATCTGGTCATCTCTCAAAGACGGTGGAGACGGACTTGAAGCACCTGTAAAAGCAGCGAACGCCGCAGCCTCCGCAACAATATCCGTGGATCCTACGATACATCCTGCCATGAGCAGCGGGCTGATAGAAAAAATGCTTGATGATCATGAAGTAGAAATTAAAGAAGTCAAATACATGAAATAGCATCACTCGATAAATCATCTGAAAAATCGACAGATGACTGCCAATAATAAACTGATAGCAATTAGAAGGAGATATTTCTATGAATAAATACCTTGATATTAGTAAAGAAGTTAAAGAAGCTCTGGATGCCGGCAAGCCGGTAGTTGCACTTGAGTCAACCATCATCTCGCACGGCATGCCTTATCCTCAGAACGTGGAGACAGCGCTCGCAGTTGAAAAGATAGTAAGAGACAATGGCGCAGTGCCTGCAACCATCGCCATAATCGGCGGACGTCTCAAGGCAGGACTTACACCAGATGAAATCGAATACTTTGGAAAGAAAGGCCCTGAGATCACAAAGGCATCAAGAAGAGACCTTGCAATGCTTTGCGCTAAGGGTGAAGACGGAGCCTGCACAGTCACTACTACCATGATGATAGCTCACATGGCAGGTATCAATATCTTCGCGACTGGCGGCATAGGCGGAGTCCACAGAGGTGCCGAGGTCACAATGGATATAAGCGCGGACCTTGAAGAACTTGCACAGACACCTGTCATGGTCATCTGCGCAGGATGTAAATCGATTTTGGATATAGGTCTGACTCTGGAATATCTCGAAACAAAGGGAGTCCCTGTCATAGGAATGGGCACTGAAGACATGCCTGCTTTCTATACTACAAAGAGCGGATTCAGTGTGGATTATAAAGTTGATTCTCCGGCCGAACTTGCTCATTTCTTCAAGACACATATGGAACTCGGCATGAAAGGCGGCATCCTGGTAGGAAATCCTATACCTGAAGAATATGCGATGGATCCGGATATAATAAATCCGGCAATTATTCAGGCTGTAGATGAATGTGTAAAACTGGGAATAAAAGGAAAAGAGACCACCCCATTCCTTCTGGCAAGAGTAAAAGAACTCACAGGAGGAGACAGCCTCGATTCAAACATCCAGCTTGTATTCAATAACGCAAAAGTTGCAGCACAGACAGCATGCGAACTTTGTAAATAATAATTATCATTATTTTTCATACCTAAAAAATACATAGTATGAAAAGTAATAGTGTTTATAGAAGAAAAAAGAAGAATATTTAAAATGTGTATCAATCAGTGAAAAGACACCGGTGATACACATTTTTTTAATTTAACAATCTAAATTATTTAATCATTTTCAGTCTTGAGAAGGAGTTTTTAAAATTAGTATGGTTTTTGATGGAAAAATATCAATTTTTACATACTTTCTTTAAATAAATCCTGATTTTTAACCACTTTCAGCTCTTACTTAACTGATAATATGCTAAAAACGTCCATCATTTAGCTGTCATTGATTGGAATTTGATTGAAATACGACGCAAATGCAGCTTTCAGTATGAAAAAAATGCATTTTTTTATTCAAAAAACATACCTTTTAAAGAAAGTCCTTAATTCATTCTAATTGGCAGGATCAGATATGTGTATTTATCGCCTTTTAATGGCTTTATGATGGCCGGGCTTACACTGTCTTTGAAGTTGATGTTTATTTCTTCATCTTCAATGACACTGAGAGCATCCTTTAAATATCTTGAATTGATTCCGATATTCAATTCTTCTCCATCATTTATGACTTCTACCTTTTCTTCAATATTTCCCTCTTCATTCAGAGAAGTGATATATATCATATCTTTTCCAATATTGAATCTTATAAGGTTATTATTCTGAACTGATGCCAGGAGTGATGCTCTTTCAGTACTCTTCAAAAGATCATCTTTTTTAACTCTTACATTGATGTTTCCTTCTTTATTAAGGATCCTTTCATAATCAATGAATTTTCCTGAATAAGTATTGATGATTACTTTGTTATTATCAAACTTCATCACAACTTTATTATCTATGATTTCAAAACTCATCTTTGAATCACCATCATCATCAATGAATTTTGATACTTCAATGATCAATTTTGCCGGAATGATAACATTTACATTTTCCTTATTATCAACATCTATCTGATAAGTAGCTATCCTGTAAGGATCAACTCCTACCATTTTCATTTTTCCATCCTTGATCTCAAGAAGTACTCCTGTGATGATCCTGTTGAATTCATCTGTTGATGCACTGAAAGCAGTCTTTTTAATAAGTTTCTTTACATCTTCTTTATCCAGATAGAAAACTTTTTCACCTTCATCAAGTCTGATCTTCGGATAATCATCTCCTCTAAAACATATTATTTCAGAATTGGATCCTCCGCTCTTTATATTTATTTTTAATTTTTCATTATCATAATCTATCATCATGTCTTCTTCAGGAAGCTTTGCAATGATAGCGCTGAAAAGCTTGGCAGGTACTACAAATTCACAGATACCATCTGTTTTTACATTAATGACTGTTTCAGTCGTCATATTCGTATCTGTAGAAGTAAGTTTCATTTTATTATCTTCTGCATTGATAAGAATTCCTTCCAATATATTTGATGTAGTTCTTACCGGAACAGAATGAGAAACGTTATTCAAAGCTTTATTTAATTCTGTTCTGTTGCAATAGATTTTCATGTCTTATCCTTTCGTCTTTACCTTGCTGCTGCTCTTATATTTATATATTAGATATTAGTATTAATAGTAAGCCTTGTTGATAATGTGGATAACTCCTGAATAACTTGATTTTTGAAGCTTTATCCAAAATTTTTAAAGTTGAAAATGATATTAAAAAACTGTTTATCTGATGTTGATTATTATTTGTATACGATTATCAACTGATTAATATATGAAAATTATATCTTCCTTGCCTGCAGTTTTGCCTTTATAGTTTCTATATTTTCATAAAGTATCTCATCATACTTAAGCTGATCTTCTATTTTTTCAATGGCATGTATTACAGTTGAATAATGTCTGTCACCAAACAGCTTTCCTATCTTAGGAAGAGAAAGATCAGTTTCTGTTCTGCAAAGATACATCGCAACCTGTCTTGGCAGAGTTATTTCAGCATTTCTCTTTGGAGAATCCATATCCGCTATCTTTATTTTATAGTGATTAGCTACTATGGATCTTATTCTCTCAGGAGCAACAGCCTGCTCATTATCTTTAATGATATCTTTCAGTATACTCCTGGCGTTATCCACAGTTATTGGTTCATTCAGAAGCTGTGAAAGACCGACTACCCTGTTATATGCTCCTTCAAGTTCACGAATATTATCTTTTACCTGATCTGAAATAAGATTGAGTACATCACTTACTTCAGGGGTTATCTCAATATCCGATTTTTCAGCAAGATTTCTTAAAATAGCTACTCTAGTCTCATAATCAGGAGGCTGGATATCCGCTATCATGTTCCAGCTGAATCTTGTACGCAGTCTTTCATCAAGACCTTTAAGACTTACCGGCGGACAGTCACTTGTAATTACTATCTGCTTATTGTTCTGATAAAGAGCTTCAAAAGTATGGAAAAATTCTTCCTGCGTCGCCTCTTTTCCTTCAAGGAACTGGATATCGTCTATTAGAAGTACATCAAGCTTGCGGTATTTATTTCTGAAAGTTCTGGTCTTATTATCGTTGATCGCGGTGATAAGTTCGTTTGTGAACATTTCCGCGGATACGTAAAGCACCTTGGTTTCAGGATTATTGCGGATTATCTGTACTCCGATAGCCTGCATCAAGTGAGTTTTGCCAAGTCCGGATCCACCATATATA
>JBGUME010000293.1:0-9570 GCA_045116695.1 Anaerovoracaceae bacterium
CATAATATGCTTTTTGAGTATTTCTGTAAAAAGGGATGGTTCTACGATGACGTTAAGCCGGCAAAGAAAAAAGACGGAAAAACAATACCAGGCATTATAAATGGAAATGACACTAAAATGAAGGGCGGTCATGGCTGCAAAGGAAAGTACTGCAAGTATGAGACCAAAGAGTATACACACATATACCAATACTGGGATTTGAAATCTGACAACTTCAAATCGATCGCAGATGAAGTGATTGAGAAATTGGAAGGAGTTAGGGTTATTTTAAAAGAACTGGATTTTTCAAAAGAAAGCATAAAGCAAAGCACTGACAGAGAATTGCCAAATTTGATCAAATAAATTGATTTAGGAGCAGGAGGTTGTGGCAAATGAGTGAAATCAAAGATGTTGTTAAAGAGAGCCTTGATAATGCTCTTGATAGAGCAATCGAACTAGAAAAAGCAAAGAAAAGCTTCGTAGCAATCGATTCCGATGGTCACATCATTGGAGACTGGAACCCAACTCCGATCAATATCATGATCAGCGGACCGACAGGTGTAGGCAAGACTGCAAGAATCAAATCATGGGCAGACGATCATCTTGACATCAATTTTGTTGTTTTTAATGCTGCGATTCTCAGGGTCAACAAGATTGTTTCGGACGGCATCGAGTACGATGTGGTGTTCTCCTCGGATGAGATCGACAGAATCTGCAAAGGGAATACAGTTGTTTTTATTGACAACTATCAGTATATCGAATCATCGGTTGAGCATGAGCTGAACAAGTTCTTTGATACCAGATCGCTTGTAGACCCAAGAACTCCAGAAGGTATCAGAATTGCTGGAAACGTTCTGTTTGCAGTTGTCGCTACTACAGAATAAGAGTAAATTATCAGAGTTATAAAAGAGAAAGCTCCTGCACATCACAGGAGTTATATTATGCACCAATTTTGTCTCGCAACTTTCTGAAATCACAAAGCGCAATCCATATAATGAAATAGGATTCTGATAGCATTTATTACTGTGAACGCAAATGATTTAGTATAATAGCTATAGTAGACATTGCTGAATATCTGGCAGTTATTCTTGACAGATGAGTATATGAGATGCAGGACGGAGGTCAGGAATGGATATAAAAGAAATCAGAGCAGTATGTGAAGGCCAAAAAGAGAGGGACTGCCGCAATATAGAATTGTGTAAGGCGTTGGCCCCAGTTGACGAAGGCTTTATATATCATATAGACAGAGATATATTGAATCACTCTCCTGAAATGAGCGCTCTTGAAAACATAGACGCTATTCTTAATGGAGAACACGATCTTTTAGAGAGTACAGGTAATCCATATGTAACTGAATGGTATAATTCATATCCTTTTGGTGCTGAAACCGATGTTATACACAGCAGGTTTCTTGGCATATGCAGGGGAAAAACAAAACTTGATGCTGTGTTTAAGGAGGCTATCAGACACAGCGAAAATGTGGCAAAGTGCTGCACAGAGTATTATGAAAGAACAACGGTGATCCTTACAGACAAATGGGATGTGAAGACGTTTGCAAAATATGAAAAGGCTTTTATACGATATGCCTGTCTACATGACATCTTCCCGATCTTTCTTCTTGTAACAGATTGTGGATACACTCAGATACCATTCCTGCCGAACGACAGAAAAAAGGTCCATGAGCTGATTCCGGATGTTGATACTGACAGAGAAGACGCTCTGAGGCTATTCAATGAGGTGCCGGTGGAATACATCGAGCAGGAGAGCGTATTTAAAGTTACGGAGAGGTTTGAGTACACATTCTATTTTAACGACAGAAGATGGGAATGTAAGCGTCCGCATTGTGGGATGATGGGGGGAACTTTTTCTGACATCACTGCAAAAATGTTTTTCAAGGATGTTTTGTGGATCGCGGATGCTAAAGGAAAGGAGATTTATCCCGATTCAGAAGGTGTTGACACCAAATCATATGCACTTTATGTATTCGGTAAAAAGGTGTTCTGGGATGATGCCGCAATAGATAGTAACGGTGACCCCCGGTTTGTAAAGCTTAACGAATCAATGAAAATGCTTATTAGCTCACTGAAAAAAGATGACTGAAACGATTATCCTCGCTCCCGGTGCGGGTAGTTCAGAGCTCCTGAGAACACTGGCAAAATTCGGAAAGAACACCCTGGGACTTAGAGTTCTCAGTAGGGTTGAGCTGGCCAAGTATGCTCTGATGAAAAACGGCATTTCAATAACAGAAGAGTTCCTCACAGCAAAAGAGGAACCTTCTGTTATTTATTCTTTTCTGAATGAGATAGACTACTTCCGTGCGGCATCATTTGCAGATGCTGAAAGCCTGTCATCAGCACTTTCAACCATGAGGTCACTCATATCCGTCGATGAAGAGAATGAGCTCAGGACCAGACTTATGGCAGGTGAATTCCCGGAGAAGAATGCTGCGATCCTTGAGGTGTATGAGCGTTTCCTGGATAAGTGCAGCGAAGATGGCAGGATAGACAGCATCAGCCTTGTCAGAAAAGCGATCGAAGAATCTGAAGCTGTGACAGGCGCGGATTATCTTACACTTAGTGAGTATCCCCTCATGCCACTGGACAAGGCGCTTATAGAAGCAGTATCCGGAGGAGATTATAAAGAGGTATCTCTCACCGACCTTTTCGGAAAAGAGAAGAGGGATGATTCAGGGCTCATCTTCACCGAAGGTTATGGAAGGATCAATGAAGCAGAGGACATTATCGATGGCATCTTCAGAAACGGGATACCGCTCGATAAGTGCATCATAGCAGCAACTAATACTTCCGCTTACGCACAGGTCTTTTATGACCTCGCGTGCAGCTATGACATACCGGTCACTTACGGCTGCGGAGTGCCGATCCTGAATTCGAATCCGGCAAGGCTCCTCAAGCTGATATACGAATGGAAGACCAAAGGCTACTATGGAATAGACGCGCTCAGGCGGATCATAAACAGCGACGCTTTTGACCGGAAGGAGTTTGCAAAGACTCTCGGCATGGATGATGATCTATCCAGAAAAGATGCTGAAGAACTTGCTCAGATGGCTGGCAGCATAAGGCTGTCGTTCGATACTGCTGAAAACAGAAAAAGACTGCAGGAACTGAAAGCCGCTTTAGATAAGGAGGCGGCAGATGCCAATGCAGGCGGGATCACAAAGAATATAAAGAGGGCGGAGTACCGACTCAAGGTATATGAGTGGACCGCGAAGCTTGCAGGCATGCTCTCACACGGATGCACAGACTTCCTGTCAAAGTACGTCCTTATAAGGACCGATGCTTCGGGAAGAGTAACGAACTCTGCCGGCAGGATAGACCAGTCCGCGGTCAATGTAATAACCGAAGCTCTTGACGCATACATGCGCTATGCTCCTGACGGAGACATAGACGAGATCATTCCTGAGGTGTTGAACAAGACGGTCTGTTCCGAAAACAGCAGGGAAGGCTGCCTGCATATAACATCCATTGCAGGTGCTATGGCATGCATGAGGGAGAACCTTTATGTGTGCGGGTTAAGTTCATCCGAATTCCCGGGCTCACCGACAGAGAACTATCTGCTCCTGGACAGCGATCTTACGCTGCTCGCAGATGAGGATATAGCCCCGACATCTGAAAACAGGATAAGACGGAATGTAAGGTCTTTATATGGTCTTCTGGGTCTCGCATCTGCGCTCGATGTAAAGACTCATCTTTCGTATTCCGGCTATTCGCTGTCTGAACTGAAAGAACAAAATCCGTCATCAGTACTCTTCTCCATATACGAGAATAACTATCCTAATGCTGATGTGGAAAATTTCAAAAATGCATTAAGGCAGGCTTCGTATTTCGGGAGCGCGATATCTGCGGACCGCATCATTCGAGATGAATACAGCAAGGGCGCCGAGTTCACATATGAAGGCTGCCCGGCGGATAAGAAAGATGCTGCTCCTGCACTTAACAGGGCGTGGTCGCCGTCGGCGCTCAGTAACTATCTGCAGTGTCCGCGTCACTTCTATCTTGAGAACGTGCTTGGGATAAAAGTGAACGAAGATGACGATCCGTTTGAAGTGTTCAGCGCAGCGGTTACGGGAACGCTGGCGCATACCATGATGGAAAAGCTCGCCGCAGAAAACTACTCAAAGGAAGATTTCCTTGAAACCTCTTCCCGCGCATTCGATGAGGCACTGCATTTCAGGCCTCCTGTCCATGATTCAGATGCAGATGCCCTGAAAAAGGATTTCCTGAAGATGATGGAAATATCTTTCGATACGGATCCGCAAAACACAGTTCTTTCTGCGGAAGAGGAGTACACATTCGATCATCCGTCAGGAATCAGGATGCACGGCTATCCTGATAGAGTAGAGAAGGCTGCGGACGGGAAATACCTGATAGCGGACTTCAAGACAAAACGTAAGATCGAGCACGAACAGGATGACTTCAGTACCTGCATGCAGGTCGTTGTGTATGCGTGGCTCTGCGAGCAGGCAGGCATCGATATCTCTGAATGCGAGTACAGATATCTCCGCAAGGGGAAGACCGTGACATGCAGATACGATGATGAGATGAGAGACCAGCTTGGAGCTTTCCTCTCTGCTCTTAAAGACTCCATAGAAAACAACGATTTTCCGAGAAATGAAAATGAGATAAGCTGCAAGTACTGCAAGCTTGCAGATATATGCAAATGGCCTGAAGACGAAAGCGGAAAGGAGGGTGGATCCGATGAGTAAAGACTACGATCAGATCTCTCGTGACAAGATCCGCAACGACATCCATTCCAATTTCTTCGTAGAGGCCGGCGCGGGCTCCGGAAAAACATCAGTACTCGTTGACCGCATGGCTGCGATGGTCGAGGGCGGGATCGATATAAGCAGGATATGCGCCATCACCTTCACTAAGGCCGCAGCCGGTGAGTTTTATGCAAGGTTCCAGCAGAAGCTTTCAGAGTCTGATTCAGAAAATGCGAAGAAAGCGCTTAAGGACATAGACCTCTGCTTCATGGGTACTATCGATTCCTTCTGCAATATGGTGCTGTCAGAGCACCCGGCTGCTGCAGGTATTCCATCCAATGCTGTCGTTGTCGAAAAGGAAGAGATGGATGCTCTCTATCTCAGAGAATATTCCAGGATACTGAGAGGTGAAGCCGGAGATGAGCTCAGGAGAAAGGCTGAAAGATTTAGCGGCTGTTTCTACAACGCAGGAGAGATATTCCTCAAGGGTATGAACGTGCTCTCCGCGTCGAAGAATGCGCATTTCAATTATGTTGCTCCGGGAAGCGATGAGCCTGACGAACTGTTCAAAACACAGAAGGCAAGGCTCGTGCCTATTCTGAGATATCTGCATGATCATCCTGAGATAGCTGCGACCGAGAAGAACAAGAAGGCGGCCGAGGCTTCTGATGCACTGGATGACAGCATTGATACTATAGAAGGTTCGTGGAACGATGATCTTGGCAATGTCGAAAGAGCGCTCAGAAGCCTTAAGGATCTCAGAGTGATCCCTGGGTGTGACATGAATTTATTCGGGCCGGGCTGGGAAGATTTCTTTGCACCCCACTATACCAGGAGCAAGATCACATGGTATGAGATAGAATCTGAAAAGGATCCACTTATGGTCGAGGCGATAAAGAACCTCAGATTCTCTATCGCTGCTGACTTCATAAATGACTGCCTTGACGATATATCCGATACACTCAGAAAAGAAGGCAAGCTTTCGTTCTCGGATTACCTTCTGTATCTCAGGGACCTCCTGAAAAAGGATGCAAAAGAGGGCGGCAAGCTGATAAAGCACATCTACGGAAGGCATAGTTACTTCCTGATAGACGAATACCAAGATACGAATCCTATACAGACAGAGGTGTTCTTCTACCTTACTGCTAAGGAGTCAAAGGAGAACTGGAATGAATGCATCCCGCATCCGGGAAGTCTGTTCATAGTGGGCGACCCTAAGCAGTCGATATACAGATTCAGGAATGCCGATGTTGCATCATTCATCAGGGTAAGAGAATTGTTCAGGAATCCGGATGTCGGTGAAGTGCTGATGCTGTACAGGAACTTCAGATCGACAGATAAGATGTGCATGTGGTTCAACCGCACATTCTCGGCACTGCTTCCGGAAGATACGGAGATCCAGAGCAGGTTCAGCGAGATCCCTGTGGGAGAAAAGGACGCATACGATTCCCCGGTCGAAGGCGCATACGGATATACCGTGCCTTACTCGAGAAGCGTTGCCGGAAGCGAGGATCCCGCGAAAGTTGCAGAGATCATACAGAAGATAATAAATCATCCGGATATCCCGGTGACTGACTATAAAGACTTCATGCTTATAACTCCCGGCAAAGGACACCTTTCGCATTACATGAATGCTCTTTCCGAAAGAGGCATACCTTTCAGGGTCGAAGGCAAGGTGCTGTTCCATGAATGCGAGCCGCTAATATCTTTATCACATCTGATGTCTGCGGTCGCTGATCCGTTCGATGCCAAAGCATCGTTTGCCGCAAAGCATCTGTCCGGCTGCAGTATTACCGATGATGAGATACACGAATACTCGCTGAGAGCAAAGGAGATGTCACCGGCGGCAGTATTCACGATGCTGCTTGAAGAGCAGAGAATGTTCGCCCGCGCAGGTACTCACAATGCAGAGTATGTATACTTTGCGCTCGAACTTCTAAGAAGCGCTGAGGTGGATGGCACGGTATCTTCTGTGGAAGAGGGTGCTGAGTACATTGCCGCGCTTGTAAGGGATGAGTCTGCCGAGGAACGCTGCATACAGCTGAGGCGTGATTCCAATCGTGTGCACATAGCCAATCTTCATAAGGTGAAAGGCCTGCAGGCGCCGGTCGTGATCCTGGCTGATCCGGCATCTTACTCCAGGGGAGCTGAGAGCAGGGTGGACTATTCTGTAACTCCGCCGGAAAGCTACATATTCGCATTCGATAATTCTCTTAAGACAACAGACTATGCGGATGAGAAGGAGAAGGAAGAAGCTGTTCTTGAGGCGGAAAAGCGGAGGCTGCTCTATGTTGCAGCGACAAGAGCAGAGAAGATACTTGTCGTCTCTTGTGCTCTCAAAGCAGATGGTGACCCTTCATCAACCAATCCGTGGCTTCCGCTGTATGATTTCACTGATGAGGACATATTCGATAGTCTGGGCCAGGTAGCGATCCCTGCCACTGAAGTTAAACCAGTATTTGACGCGGAAGAGCTTTATGAGAAAGCTGAGTCAAGCTCCGTGCTGAAAAACGATGCATCAAAGATGGCTTCATATTCGATCAGAAAACCAAGTACAGTAACGCTCAAAGGTGTTACATCATCAGAAGATGATTATGAGGACAAGGCCGTTGATGAGATAGGAAGGGAAGCTGAAGCACCATCAAGGACAAGAGAACAGGCTCTGCTGATCGGAACTATGGTACACAGAGTGATGGAAGTACTGGTGTCTTCCGGCAATAAGGCCGATCTGGACAAACTGGTGCTTGAGACAGTCAGAGAATACGAAGCAGACACTGAAGCATATAGAGACATCCTGACAAAGGTCGGCAATACTATCCGATCCGGCGGATATCCGCAGCAGAATGGGACGCCGCAGGATATCCTGAAAGAACTGCTGAGTGCAGACGAACTATATTGCGAACTGCCATTCTGCTGCAGTGATGGGTCAGGAGAGATCTGGCACGGAGTCATGGACGTGGTCTATAGAAAAGGAGACGAATGGCACATAATCGATTACAAGACAAATGCAGATGCAGATGATTTGGATAAGCATTACCAGGAGCAGCTTGAGGCATATATCAAGGCATTCAGAGAAATGACAGGCAATGAAGCCGATGCGAGGATATATCATATTGAGATATGAGAAGCTATTCCGTGAATGGGAGAATGAGCGATTACTAAGAAAGTGAGGGGTGAGAAAATGAGTAAAAATACCATAGAGAAGAACCTAATAAACGAGTTTGCGAAGGACATTAATTGCCTTGATCCAATATACAAGGAACTCAGTGATATCAATTGCTTTGAAATTCTCAAAATCGACCAGATGGAAATAAGACACAGTAATTTCCTGGCGTGGTTGCTGGATCCAAATTCGCCAAGCGGTATAGGCGATAAGTTGCTTAAGCGATTTCTGATGTTTTGCTCTGATAACAGTGACAAAGGTTTAGGTCCTAAGAAAGAAATGGATGCGGTAAGCATAGAACTATTTGATTTAGATGATGTGGTCACTAAGAGAGAACACCCGGCGGATATAAAAGGGAGAGATAAGCAAAAACACATAGACCTCCTTATATATTCTGAAAAAAACAAGTTCTGCATTTGTTTAGAGAATAAAATCAATTCTAATGAAGGAATGAACCAGTTGCATGACTATTTCGACTATGTAGAAGATAGCTTTGCAAGAAAACAGACCACTACGAACAAATCGTACAAATACAATAAACGTTATTACATTTTATTGTCTCCAACTGGAATCGATGCTGATAAAGAAGAAGACAGAAAAAACTGGATAGCCTTAAGTTATGCGGATGTATATGACTGGATCGATGAGATTCGGGACACATACGAGAAGGAAATACCAATAAAAGCTAAAAATATTATAGATGATTATCTGAATGCACTTCAGAGGCATGTTATAGAGGGCGAGTTTAAAAAAACATGCGAAGAAGTTTATATGAAACATGCGGGAGCATTTGCATTTTTTGAAAATCATTATAAAGGTAAAGATGTTACAGAAAAACAGGAATCACAGGACGAGTATAAGCTGTATAACAAACATCGGGATGCTATAAATCTCGTTTTGGATAATAAAACTAAGATTACAGAAAAAGTTAAGTTAAGGCTCGTTGAAGCTCTTAAAGAATGTGGATGTATCGTGGAGTATGATACAAAACGAGCACCTGTACACATAAAAGTTCCAGAAACACTAACTGATGATGAGCGATTGGTTAAACACAGTAAACGTGATATGTGTAATGATTTCCTGTTCTACGAATTGTATTATGCTCCAGGTGAGAAATGCTATTATGTTCATCTTAGATGTCAGTTGAATAATTCTCCAGCAGGTTTTGACGCTTCTATGTACGGGAAAGAAATTAGTAGAAGAACCATATTATCAAGTAGTAAGATCAATAAAAAAGCCACTTCTGCTTATATTGATGACCTAACAACAAATCCTAGGGAGCCATCTAAAGATGATGCTTTTGTGCGAGAATTATGTAATGAGGTAAGGGACGCTATGAACTCAAAAAAGGCAAAAGAATGTTGCCGTGAAATCCTCAATGCCATTCGCTAAATATCACATATTACAAAAAATTTTTTTGATAGTTCCACAACAAATGATTGTTGCGCTGAGCAATAGACTCAGATTCACTTTATTCAATCACTCCTGCAAATCGCAAGAGTTTTTTATGCACCATTTTTGCCCCACAATCCGCGGAACTGTCATGACGTTATTCATATAATATTGTTGTGATCAGTTTGAGGTGAACAACATAAATTGAAAACAAAGGACCTGGTTGAAAAGCCAGATGAAGAAATAAAAGAAGCTGTCTATAAATATGTGCAGACCATTATCGAGAAACTACCTGACAAAGAGAACGAGATAG
>JBGUME010000294.1:0-5639 GCA_045116695.1 Anaerovoracaceae bacterium
GATAGAGCCGACCGAGACAGAGACGAAGGAGACGCTCGACGAGGCTATCACAGCATTCCGCGAGATCTACGAGCGCATCTTCAATGCTCCTGAGAGCGTACAGATGGCGCCGCAGACCACACCGGTACTGAGACTCGACGACACAAAGGCTGCGAGAGAGCCGCATCTGCGTTACACATTCGAATAACGCGCCTAAAAGACACTACTGCAAAGGCCCTGCATAGCAGGGCCTTTGCGGCAATACGGCAGGTATTATGTCACAATATTTCATATACTATGTTGAATCTTCAATAATATGCCTGATCATATTCGGGATAATGCTGGGTCACAACCTGTCGACAGTCGACAGGTCCGAGAAAGTAGTCAAGTATGACGGCGCGCTTATAGCCTTCATGCTCTACTTCGTTTCAGACGCTATCTGGGCCTCAATAATCGCCGGTGTCCTCCCGAAATCCATGCCCACCGTCGCCCTGATCAACCTGGTCAATTTCATATTGATGGCGGGTATAACTTTCATGTGGTTAAGATACGTGGCCGCGGTAGAAAGGGTTCCCGACAGGAATACAAAAGGATTTGTTATTAAATCGTTTCTGCCACTTGGTTTGTCTATACTGATAATGGTCGCTATCCTGCTGTTTGCTCCGCATCTGCTTATAACCCCGGAGTACACTGTTACCATGTTTTACAGTCTGTTCCAGGTCGCGATCCCTATCATTTACATAATAGTAGCGTTTATCCTTGTGCTGCGCAGGGCTTCCGCTGAAGACAGTCCTGAAGATAAGAGCGTACACATTTACGTAGGGATGTTCCCTCTCATGGTCGTTCTGGGAGGCATGATGCAGGTGCTCCTGCTTCCTGAAACTCCTATCTTCTGCTACAGCTGCGCGATACTGATGATCATCTTCTACATCCAGATGATGGAGAGCCGTATCTCCATCGATCCTCTGACAGGTTTGAACAACCGCGGACAGCTCCGCAAATATACCGCTCAGGAAAACTCCATATTCAGAGAAGGAAAGCGGACTTACATAATGATGATAGATGTGAACGATTTCAAGGGCATCAACGACACATACGGCCATGCCATGGGAGACAAGGCCCTGAAATTCATCTCCGATTCTCTCAAGCAGGCTGCGGGTTCGGTGAACGCCCCGGTATTCATCGCACGCTACGGAGGAGACGAATTCATCTTCATCGCGCATTCAGATAACGAGGAAGTTCCTGAAAAGCTCGTCCGCAATATCCACAAAAAGCTCATCGAGGTGTCAGAGAAGGCAAAGCTGCCATTCACCATGTCAGTCGCTATAGGATACGATGAGCTGAAACGTGAGAACGACAGTTTCAGAGAATGCCTGGAGCGCGCCGACCGGAAGTGCTACGTTAACAAAGACGCAATGAAAAAAGAAAAGAAATAAAGACAGCCCCGCCAGGGGCTGTTGTTTTACAAAAGAGAGAGGCCTTATGTCTTCGGCAGGTGAGTGGAGAACGCCGGCACTTAGCGATTGACAAGCGTCAGCGCAGTCAGAGCTTAGTACCGCTGCGTTCGATTCTCAGCGAGAGCGTACCTGACGGAGATATAAGGCCTCTCTTATAATTTGTAATACTACAGCCTAGCAGCCTCCATTATCGCCTCCGCGAACGACGGATGCGGATGGATGATGTTTGCTACTTCCTCAAGCATCATGCCTCTGCCGATGGCTACGGCCAGCTCGCCGATAAGATCGGAAGCTCTGCCGCAGAGCAGGTGTGCGCCGATGATCTTGTGGTCGTCAGCTCTGGCTACCAGCTTTACGAAACCTCTGTCGAGTCCCGCGATGATGGTCTTGCCGTTTGCGGACATCGGGTATTTCTTGGTGATGACCTCGATGCCGGCCTCCTTTGCTTCGTCTGCGGTCAGTCCGACTACAGCGATCTCAGGATCTGTGTAGATGCAGCTTGGAACTGTTCCCATGTTGATGGTAGCCTGGCAGCCGTTGATCAAAGCTACAGCATTGCGGCCCTCTGCCGATGCGGTATGTGCCAGCTGGATGCCTCCGTTGCAGTCGCCGATAGCGTATACGCTCTTGACCGGGGTCTCATATCTCTCATCTACCTTGATGAAGCCCTTGCCATCTACGAGATCAGGATACTCTGCAAGCAGTTCTTCGCTGAATACACCGGCTGTATTTGGTCTTCTGCCTACGCACATCAGGACCTTGTCCGCCTTTACCTGGATCTCTTCGTCCTTCTTGTTCTTGAGGGTGACTACCAGCTTGTCTCCGTCCTTTTCGATCTTCTGAACAGGGGATGCAACGTGTACATCGACCCCCTTCTTCTCGAGGGTCATCTTGATGCTGCGGCCGATCTCCTTGTCGATGATAGGAAGCAGTCTGTCCATTCCCTCGATGACTGTAACGTGATCGCCGAGGTCTGCATAGATAGTAGCGAACTCGATACCGATGACTCCGCCTCCGATGATGACGAATTCAGGGATCTCTTCTGCGCCCATGTCGAGCAACTCTGTGCTGTCGACGACTCCCGGCAGATCGTAACCAGGAATAGGCGGCATGAATGGCTTTGAGCCTGTAGCTACCATGATATTCTCTGCGGTATACTCCTCACCGTTGATCACAACTCGATGCGGCGCGACTACCTTGGCTTCACCTTCGAGAAGGTCGATCTTTTTCTTCTTGATCAGTCCGGAAATGCCGTTTCTCAGGGTGTCGAGGACCTCGTCCTTACGCTCGCCTATCCTTGCACGGTTAGCGCGCAGTCCATCACATTCAACACCGACTTCAGCTCCGTGAGCAGCGTCTCTGTAAACATCCGAAGAGTGCATAAGTGCCTTGGTAGGAATGCATCCTCTGTTGAGACAAGTTCCGCCGACACGGTCCTTTTCTGCGATCGCTACCTTCATGCCGAGTTCCGCTGCATAGAAAGCTGCTTCGTAGCCGCCCGGGCCTGCTCCGATAATTAAGAGATCATACTTGTAATCGCTCATTTGGGTTTTCCTTTCTTTATATATAGTTTTTGCTTATATTGTCTTTGCTATGAGGCCGAGTATCTCGTAGGCTGTGGCCGACGCGCCTTCAGGCAGATCTTCTCTCAGCGAATGGATCTCGCCTGCGTCGTATCTGCGGCCCTTAACGAGCTCTTCTACTATGTCGAAGACTTCAGTCTCGAGTGCGTCCGAATATATGCGGCAGTCCTTTATATGTTCGCCCTTCATGGCCAGCTGTATCTCGACACCGCCCCATTCGAATCTGTGCTCTATGACCTTTTCGAAAGGTATCCTGGTGCCCAGCCTCCACTCTTCGGACGCGTACTTGTCCAGAAGCTTCTGCGGTGTTTTCGGCAGTTCTTCCTCAACAGCCTCCGCGCTGTACTCTCTGGATGCCGCCCTTACCATAGCGTCCTGCATGGCCTCGATAAGTTCTTTGGTGTCCGCGTTCACAAGTGGCTCTCTGACATGTTCCTTAAGGTTGGTCACCCTGGATCTTACGGATTCCACGCCCTTGGACTTCAGCTTAGCCTCAGGCACATTGAGGTACTTTGAGAGGTCCTCAGCCACCACGTCCATCATTATGGTGCCGTGGTGATAATTGTAGCCGCCTGATGAAAAGTACGCATGGCCCGAGAACTTTTTGCCTCCGACTGTCAGGTCATTCCTGCCCGTCTTGGTCGCATTTATGCCAAGCAGTCTGCAAGCCAGAAGGATGACGTCAGTCTGCCTCTCTATGTCGAAGAGGTCATCTTTGGCGATGAACGTGAAGTTCAGATTGCCCATGTCGTGATAGACCGCGCCGCCTCCGGATATCCTGCGTGCCAGATATATGCCGTCGCGCTTTATGGCCTCCACATTGCACTCACGCCACGGATTCTGGTTCTTGCCTATGACCACGGTGTGCGCGTTCTGCCAAAGGAAGAGAGTCACTTCGCCCTCCTTGGCATTCATTGTCAGATGCTCCTCCGCAGCAAGGTTGACGTACGGATCTGTGCAGTCAGTCCTTATTACTCTAAGCCGGCAAGTCGGTCTCATCGGTGTTCTCCGTATCTTCTGCATCTTCCAGAGCCTCTTCGTCAGTCTCCAGATTCTCTTCTCTTTCCTCGATGATCTGCTCCTCTTCAGGGGTGAGTTCTGCGTCCATGTTTCCTTCAGGATTTGTCAGGGTCGAAGGATCGATTGGCTCAGGGCGAGGCTTGTCAGTCTTATAGAAAGTGCCGTAGTATGAATCTCCACGCCTGACGTTGCCGTTTTTATCTACGATGAGCTCGCCCATCCATTCGGTCTTGATGACTCCATGTCTGTAGTCCCACTCGATGACTCTGTCTTCATATACAGAGTCATTGTATTCGTATTCATATCCATACCTTTCAGCATAGTCCCTGTCATAGTGGGACCTCTCCAGATAGGTCAGCGTGACCTGATCGCCTTCAATGATCAGATCTTCGTAATAGTTTGATTCCTCATATCTTCCCTGACAGGCCGCTCTCATTTCTTCTTCAGAGCCGTAAGTGCTCCTCTCGGTGTGCACGACTAAAAAGCTTATAAGGTAGCCTATCAGCGCAATGGCAAGAATACCCGCGAGTACATAGAGCAATCTGCGGTTCTTGCGCTTTATCTGCCATTCCTTCGCCCATGCGGCGGCATCTCTTCTGTCCTGATCCATTTTCTTTATCTTCGTTCCTTTAATATTTCGGTCTGCTCCTGCAGACCCTCAGAAACAAAGGCCGGCACCGTATGTGTCGACCTTTGTTCAAAGCCTATAGTGATTGTGCTACTTCATCAGTACGCCGAGGAGGTTTACTACGTCCTTGGCATCTACGCCGTCCAGAAGTCCGCCGACTACTTTCATCATGTCGCCGGAGCCTGCCTTGGCTGTCTCTGTCTTGGCTGTCTGACCCATCTTGGACATCAGGATAGGTGCAAGGATAGCCATGATCTTGATGATGGTCTTAGTGTCAAGTCCGCTCTTCTTCTTAGCCTTTGCAGCGAGTTCTTCTTCCTCTGCTCCGAGGAGGTGCTTAACGATCTTATAGCCGTCATCTACGTCGACATTCTTTACAGCCTTCTTGAGGTCTTTTGTGTCCTGCTTGCTGTGATCGTTCAGGGCCTGGAGGAATCCGTACTTGGTGTCCTCGCTCTTCATCTGGCTCTGCATTCCCTTGAGAAGCATAGGCATAACTGTCTCAATAGCCGACTGAGCGCCCTTCTCATCAACTCCCAGCATGTTGGTGACCTGATCGAGAGCTCCGCTCTGAAGCATCATCTTCATAATGGTTTCCATGTCCATGGTTTATATCCTCCTTGCCTTATGGCAAACACAAAAAATATAGTCGCATTCGTGGTTAAATTTTAACCGCTTTTCGTTAGATTTACAATAGTTTGCGTATTACTTAACAGCAACTCCGCATTCACGCTCCATTATCTTCGCGAATGACCTGATGCATGTGTGGACTATGCCCGTACAATAGGTCTTGCGCTCCGGATCGGTGAACTCGTAGTCGGCTATAAGCTCAGGGCAGATGCTGCTGACATACTCTTTGGCAACATCATCGTTGAGCTCTCTTACCAGGTCGATACACTTTCTGAAAGCCGGGTCTCCCTTGACGGTTCTGCCGAAGACCTTGCCCAGGCACATCGTGGCTCCCGCTACCGC
>JBGUME010000295.1:0-3372 GCA_045116695.1 Anaerovoracaceae bacterium
ATGATAACATAGTCCACGCTGTTGGCGTAGGATTCACAGTCATAGATAAGGAAATGCGCGAGTCCATAGAGAGGAACCGCGCGCTGAAGGAGGCTCTGTCAGAAGCTGAGCAGGCCAACAAGGCCAAGACAGCGTTCCTGTCAAACATGAGCCACGAGATCCGCACCCCGATGAACGCCATCATTGGTCTCAACAACATAGCTCTCAACAATCCGGACCTGCCTGATGTGACGAGAGATCAGCTCAACAAGATAGGCACATCGGCACAGCACCTGCTGAGCATAATCAACGACATACTCGACATGTCGAGGATAGAATCGGGACGCATGACAGTAAATCCGGAGGAGTTCTCGCTGGTCAAGCTGCTTGAGCAGGTCAACACCATGATAGGCGGACAGTGCCGTGACCAGGATCTGACCTATGACTTCAAGGTGAATGGAAAGATAGACGGCTGGTATTTTGGCGATGACATGAAGCTGCGGCAGATACTGGTGAACATACTGGGCAACTCAGTAAAATTCACGCATGACGGCGGCAAGGTCTCGCTCACTGTAGAAGAAGTGAACCGCATGGGCGGCAACGTCACGTTCCGCTTCATCATGAAAGACACCGGCATAGGCATGAGCAAGGAATTCCTGCCGAAGCTCTTCGATACATTCAGCCAGGAAGACGCACATTCAGCGAACAAATTCGGCAGTACCGGTCTGGGCATGCCTATCACAAAGAGCTTTGTGGAACTCATGAACGGCCGGATAGAGGTCGAAAGCGAAAAGGGAGTGGGCTCGACGTTCACCGTGACCATCCCTCTCAAAGAGTCGGATCACGGTACCGAAGATGAAAGTGATCTGATGCCGCACGAGATGTCAGTGCTGGTCATCGATGACGATCCGGTCGCCTGCGAGCACGCAAAGGTCATACTCGGACAGGTAGGAGTAAGCTGTGACACCGTCACATCGGGAGAAGACGGACTGGAAATGGTTAAGCTGCGTCACGCAAGGCGTGAACCTTACAATCTCATACTTGTAGACTGGAAGATGCCGGGACTTGACGGCATAGAGACCACGCGCCGGATCCGCAGCGTCATAGGCCATGAATCGGCCATCATAATACTCACCTCATACGACTGGAGCGACGTCGCCGATGAGGCAAGATCAGCCGGCGTCGACACCTTTGTTCCCAAACCGCTGTTTGCTGACAGCGTGATGGACGAGTTCAGGGAAGCCTTCCGCAAGAAGAACGAAGTGCTCCACAGACAGGAGACAGACCTGAAGGGACGCAGGATACTCCTTGCCGAAGACGTGATGATAAACGCAGAGAGCATGATGATGGTGCTTGGCATGCGCGAGATGAACGTAGAACATGCAGAAAACGGACAGATCGCCGTAGACATGTTCATGGCAGCAGAACCGGGCTATTACGACGCGATACTGATGGATATGAGAATGCCTGTGATGGACGGTCTTGAAGCCACCAGGGCCATCCGCGCCTCAGGAAGACCTGACGCCGGGACCATACCTGTGATCGCGCTGACAGCAAACGCGTTTGATGAAGACGTCCAGCGCAGCATGCAGGCGGGACTGAATGCCCACCTGTCAAAACCGGTAGAGCCGGAAGCGCTCTTCGATACACTTGAAACCTTTATAGGCAGCTCGCTGCAGGAGGCCAGGAAGAATGGATAACAGCAGGAAACCAATACGAACTATAGTAGCTACAGGTGTGGCGATAATACTGATCCTTCTTGTCGCAGGAACTATATATATGAGCCACGCCGCCAGACAGGACACGGACAGGGCCATAAGAAAGGTCAGCTTGCTGTACCTGGACGAGCTTGCCGGCAGACGCGAACAGGTAGTGGAAGCCAATCTGGACGGCAGGATAGAGACCATAGAGATCGCGGTCGGCCTCATGACTGATAAGGACCTCGCGACTGAAGAAGACCGTCAGGCATATCAGGCAAGGATGAAGGCGCTTTATCACCTTGACAAATTCGCCTTTGTAGGTGAGAGCGGTACGATATACAAGGCTACCGGCCAGTCAGAGGATGAGATAAGCAACTATTCCTTTGACTATAAAAACATGGCCGGACCGGATATCTCCATCCTCAATCTGAACAGCGAAGAGAAAAAGGTAGTCATCGCCGTTCCTATCGAGCCTAAGGATCATCTCGGCGATAAGCTCGTGGTCTGCTTTATGGAGATGAGTATGGACCAGATGCTCCACGGAGTATCCATGGAGTCGAGCGAAGACAACGCGACATTCTGCAACCTGTACACGAGCGACGGTTATCCGCTGAGCAACGCGGTACTGGGAGGATTCGCGACAGAAGACAATCTGCTTGCCGCTCTGGAGCACGCGGAATTCGAGGGCGGATATACTCTGGATAAGGTGAAAGATGACTTCGCAAACTGCAGAGAAGGCGAGGTGTCATTCACATATAACGACAGGGAAGAGACTCTGACCTACGTGCCTGTAGAGCATACGGACTGGCTGCTGACTTATCTGGTCAGAGAGTCGTTCATAGGCGATCAGATCAGCGATATCACAAAAGGCACGATCATAAGGAGCACGATGCAGTCGGCCCTTACGGTTCTTGCGCTTCTGCTGATGTTCATGTTTGTCATACGGCAGAACCGCAAAAGCGCGAAGATGGCGGCCGAGCATGAGGCTGCGGAGGCGGAAGCCAGGGTAAGACAGGAAGAGATGGAGCACCGTCTTGAGCTGCAGGAAGAGCTGCTGACACAGAAGCAGCAGAGCGAGCAGCAGGATGTCATGATAAAGTCACTGTCGTCTGACTACCGGAGCGTATACTACATTGACCTCGACAAAAATGAGGGCGTATGCTACCAGGCCCGTACCGATCTGCCGGGATTCAAGGAGGGCGAGGAATTCAGATACCTCCAGGCTGTCACGGCATACTGCAATAACTATATCCTGGAGGAATACAGAGAACCTTTCCTGGAGTTCATACAGATAGAGAATGTAAGGGAGGCCCTGAAAGATCACCAGGTCATCTCTTACCGATACATGATAGAAGTTGACGGCAGACAGTCATGGGAGGTAGTCAAGTTTGCCGGCGTAGAAGAGAACGAGGAGGATACAGAGCACGTTGTGCATAAGGTCGGAGCCTGCTTCGCGGACGTCGATGAAGAGACAAGAAACGAGCTCGAGACCAAACAGGCGCTGACTGACGCTCTCAACTCCGCCGAGGAAGCCAACAAGGCAAAGACAGCCTTCCTCTCCAACATGAGCCATGAGATAAGGACACCGATGAACGCCATCATCGGTCTTGACAATATAGCGCTCAGCGATCCGGACACACCTGAGAAGACCAGGGAATACCTTGAGAAGATAGGGGCGTCGGCAGAACACCTG
>JBGUME010000296.1:0-2089 GCA_045116695.1 Anaerovoracaceae bacterium
CAATGGCCCCCGGAAATGAGCCCGCTGCGCGGTCACGAGTTTCCGGGGTTCCTTCTGTCGTCAGGCCGCTGCTCCGGTGTGCTTCAGCTCCTCCTCGGACCATCTCGCCTTCGGTACGCGTCATCCCGTCTGGTAATTTACTTGTTTCTGACTCTCCTTATGCCATACATCAAAACCGCAGCTGCGTTTGATGCGTTCAGCGAATTGATCTTTCCGTACATTGGGATGGAAAGGACAAAGTCGCACTTCTCCTTTACCAGGCGGCCGACGCCTTTGCCTTCGTTTCCTATTACTATGGCTATAGGGCCTGTCAGGTTTGCTTCATAATATGTCTGGCCGTCCATGTCGGCCGCTCCGACCCAGATGCCCTTCTCCTTGAGATCCTCTATCGCGCGGCCGAGGTTGGTGACCTGTACAACAGGCATGTTCTCTATGGCTCCGGCAGCGGACAGCGCAACGGTCTGTGTGAGTGACGCCGCTCTGCGCTTTGGGATGATGACTCCGTGAGCTCCCGCGCACTCGGCCGTCCTGATGATCGCTCCGAGGTTGTGCGGGTCGGTGATCTCATCCAGTATGATGATGAAAGGATCTTCGCCGGATGCTTCCGCCTTTGCAAAGACGTCATCCATCTCGGCGTATTTGTATTCGCTTACCTTAGCGACTACGCCCTGGTGCTTAACTCCCGGCGCCATCGCGTCTATCTTTTCCTTAGGAACGAAGTCGACTATGACTCCCTTTTCTCTCGCAAGGGCGACTATCTTGGATACCGAGCCTTCAGAGCCGTCGGCAATGAAGACGCGCTCAACGTCGCGCTCTCCCGAGAGGACTTCGACTACAGGATTGCGGCCGGCCACAACCTCGAGCCCGTCGTTACCGATCTGAGGACGGTGTTCCTCAAATGATTCGTTCGCGTCAAAGCCAAGGACCCTGCGGGCGTCGCTGCGCGCTTTGCCTGACGTCCTTCTCTTTGGCTCATAGCTGTCGCCGTAGTCACGGCGGTTCTTGCCTCCTCTCTTAGGAGCGCTCTTTCTTTCCTTGTCGTTGAATCTCTTGTTGTCTCTCTTGCTCATGCTTGTCTTTCCTGTATATATGTCTTAGCCGGCCTTTTTCTCGTACACCACGAATCTGTATGTAATGCCGTTTTCTGTTACCGGCTCGCTCTCGGATACGATCTCAAAGTCCGGATCCTCATCGAAATTTGTAATGAAGGTATCAGCTCCAAGGTCCGCGTCCATCTTCGTGACATAGAGCCGGTCGCACATGCTGTAGAACCAGTTGTAGAGCGTGGCTCCGCCAATGAGCCAGACATTCTCCGGATCGTATCTGGAGATGGCATCCCAAAGCTCGTCCTCCGTGTGGACCGCTATGCAGCGTTCCGCCTTGAAGTCCGGATTCTTTGTCAGCACGTAATTGACCCTCTTAGGCAGGCCTTTTTTACCCGGGAGTGACTCCAGGGTCTTTCGTCCCATTACGACAGCCTTGCCTTCGGTGTGCTCTCTGAAGTACTTCATGTCGGTCGGGAGGTGCGCCAGAAGCCCGCCGTCCTTTCCGATGCCCCACTTGTTGTCCGCTGCGACTATCAGATTCATGTTACTTCTCCCAATGATTCACCAGCATGGCCACCTGCTCGTTCTCGAGCCTGTGGGCGCGATAGGAATAAAACGTATCTGCATTGCACATCGTGCATATATTGGATACAGCTATGTGATCTTCAGGTATCCCCGATCTGAGAAGGGTCATCCTATTTGCTTCCCTGAGGTCCAGATGATACTTTCCGCCGGATATCTCTCTGTCTTCCTTATCTTTTGCAGGATACCTGCTAAGCAGTCTGTCCGCGTCTTCACGGCTCCACTGCTCCGCGAAAGCGTCATATACCTCATCACCCATTTCGTAGCAGTCCTTGCAGACTCCCGGACCTATGGCTGCATACATGTCCGCGGGATCGCAGCCAAGCTTCACTATCATCTGCGCTATTGCCACCTGCGGTATCTTAGCCACAGTACCCTTCCAGCCCGCGTGGACCAGACCCATGGCCTTTCTGACAGGATCGACTATATATACCGGCGGACAGTCCCCGCCAAAGGCTGTC
>JBGUME010000297.1:0-7175 GCA_045116695.1 Anaerovoracaceae bacterium
GATCCTGGCATAAATGTTGTCGAGTGAGCCGTCATCCGGTGAAACGATTATGGTCCTGTCCACGTCCTTATGCGACGCAAAAGCAAAGACCGCCGTTTCAAGTACCGTCGATCTTCCATAAGCGAGCAGCTGCTTCGGTCTTTCTGTACCGAAGCGGGCTCCTTTACCGCCCGCAACTATTATCCCGTATACCTTGACTGCTTTTTTCTCTCTCATTACCTCTTTACAAATTGAAATGGCCGATCCCCTATGCAGCCGTCTGCTATATATTGGTTTCGACCATCTCGTCTGCTTCTTCCATTGTGTAGCCGCCCGAGTAGATGAGCTCGCTCTCAAGTATCTGCTTGGCCGTGCTAAGGAGTTTTTTCTCCCCGGTGGAAAGCGGTTTCTTTCGGTCCGTCCTGACGAGATTTCTCACTACCGCCGCCACCTCCAGAATGTCTCCTGTCTGCATCCTCTCGGTGTTCTCACGGTACCGTTTGTTCCAGTTTGGGTTCATCGGCTCGGTGTCCATCTTCAGGACCTCCAGAACCTCCCCTATGCGTCCGGGGTCAATAACTGGCCTGACCCCCAGCTTCTCGCAGTTATCCACGGGTACGGAGGCTTCCATGCGGCAATAAGGAAGCGAGACATTATAATACATGCGCATCTCACCAAGAAAATCCTTTTCGACTATCTCGGTGATAATGCCCGCTCCATACATTGGATATACAATGTGATCGCCGATTTTGAACATGGACGGTTTTCTCCTTTTACACTACGATTATAACCGTTCTTGTATCAAAAATCAAACAAAAATAAACATGTTATATTATCACTCACGTATATACTTGTCAACCATATAAATGACGCAGCCAAAAAGCCTGCTCATCACGAGCAGGCTCCGTTTCCCTTCTATCTGCCGTTATGACAGCCAGGCGCGTATCGCATCGCTCACATTGGCGGCGCCCATCACCTTTATGTCCGCTCCCCCGCGATACTGTTTCGCGTTGTTCTCCGGAAGTATGACTGCTTCGTAGCCGAGCCTCACCGCCTCCTGGATTATCCTGTCCGCGTTAGGTACCGAACGAAGATTGCCGGTCAGTCCAACTTCTCCGACGGCCACGGCCCTTCTGCCTGAAGATCTGCTCTTGAATGAACTGTAGATCGCAAGCGCGACTGCCAGGTCTGTGGATGTGCTTCCCGTGTTCATACCGCCTACGACATTTACATACACATCATAGTCCAGCAGATTGAGCCCGGCTTTCTTTTCAAGCACGGCGAGTATCATGCTGAGGCGGTTCTGGCTTATGCCTATGGCTGTCCTGCGTGCAAAGCCCACGTTGGCACGGCTCACCAGGGCCTGTATCTCAAAGAAGACCGGTCTGCTGCCCTCGTAGACAGCGGAAATGACCGAGCCCTCCTCGCATGTGCTGTTTTCTATCAGGCTGCCTGAAAGATCCGGCACTTCGATCATGCCTTCGGAGGTCATCCTGAAAGCGCCTATCTCGTCAGTAGTGCCAAAGCGGTTTTTGAACGAGCGCAGTATCCTGAGATCTCTGTCGCGCTCGCCGCTGAAGCTCAGGACCGTGTCCACCATGTGCTCTATGGTCTTAGGGCCGGCAAGTTCTCCCGACTTGGTGACGTGGGCCACTATGAACACCGGCACGTGGTTGTTCTTTGCGTATCTTATCAGCTGGCCCGAGCATTCCCTTATCTGTGTGAGACTGCCCGCTACCGAATCCGCAGATGCCGAATACATCGTCTGTATCGAATCGACTATGAGCAGGCACGGCTTTATCTCATCACAGGCCGTCATGATGTTCTCGATGTTGGTCTCAGGATAGATGTACAGTCTGTCGCTGATGCTGCCCAGAACACGGTCAGCTCTCAGCTTTACCTGTTCGCCCGATTCCTCGCCGCTGACGTAAAGAACAGGCCCGGTCGTATCAGCCACCCTGCCTGCCATCTGAGCGATGAGTGTGGATTTTCCTATGCCCGGCTCGCCAGATATGAGAGTGAGAGATCCCGGCACTATGCCACCGCCAAGCACGCGGTCAAGTTCCGAAAGGCCGGTGCTCATGCGCGCATGTTCTTCCGTGCCTACCCTGCCCAATTTTACCGGACGGGCCTCTCCCCCGAGCCTTCTGCGTGTATCACCGGCGGCTTCTTCTACAGGCGCCACCTTATGTTCAACTATCGTGTTCCACGAGCCGCAAAAAGTACACTGGCCCTGCCAGGCCGTGTACTCGTTGCCGCACTCCGTGCACATAAATACTGTTTTTGCCTTCTTTGCCATTATGCCTTATTATCTTCCCCGCCGGATTTCTTTGCCGGCGGCTTTCTTACTGTCTCAAGCTCGAACCAGAAATCCGAGCCCTTGCCTTCTTCGCTGTCCACACCGTACTTTGCGTTGTGCAGGTTCAGCAGGCCCTTCGCGATCGCGAGGCCAAGGCCCGTGCCTTCGATGCCGCGCTCATGGTTGGCCGATGTCCTGTAGTACTTGTCCCAGACATGTCCGATCTCATCGGACGGGATGCCGACTCCGTGGTCTATGCAGTGGAAGGCCACCTTCTTGCTGCCCTTGGTGAGTCTGATATCCACGTATTTGCTGTCGCCGGCGTATTTGACCGCGTTCGAAACGAAGTTAGTCATTACCTGCATCAGTCTGGTGCGGTCTCCGACCACATATGCCGGCTTACACGGGTGGAAATGCATGTCGAAGCCCTCTGACTCGGCAAGCACTCTGAAGCTCTCATAGACGCTCTCAGCGGCTTCCACGAGATCGAATGTTTCCATGTGCATCTCGACGTTGTTGGACTGTAGATTGGATACCGAGAGCATGTCCGTGACAAGCGTGTTGAGGCGCTCGGTCTCGGAAATGATTATATTGAGATCGGCGTTCCTCTTCTCAGGATTGTCGCCGGAGATGTCGATTATTTTCTCGGCGTATGAGCGTATCATGGTGAGCGGTGTCTTCAGATCGTGTGATACGTTGGCGATGATCTCGCGTTGATAGAAGTCCGTCTTCTCCATCTCGTAAGACGCCATGTTGAGCGCCTTTGCCAGTTCCTTGGTCTCGGTGAACCCCGCCCCGTTGAACTTGACGTCATAGTTGCCCTTTGAAAGCTCCTTGGCCGACCGTGTCAGGTTCTCTATAGGCGATGACAGGCGCACCGAAAGCGCGAACGCCAGCAGGAACGAAACCACGAGAACGATGAACGAGATGTATATGAGCATCTTGCGCAGTATCCTTACAGTGGCTTCGTCAGGATAGAGCGGCGCGATGATGCTCAGGACATTGTTGTGTCCATATGCGTTTATGTTCGCCGCGTAGACCAGCCTGGAAAGAGCTCCGGAAGGGTCGCGCTTTGTCCTGGTGATGCTGTTCTGCCCGGACTCGATAAGTCCGTTTATGGCATCATTGACGTCGGCCTCGAAGTCGCCCGTATCCTTTACAGTACGCGTACCGTCGTAAATGAGACTGCCCTCCGCCGTGTCCATGCGGATGTAGATGCCGTTAGACCCGGCAGCCTGGACAGCAAAGGTGTCGAAGCTGTTGAGATCCTGCCTGAACTGTGTCTCAAGCGCGTCGGCGGTGCGGATGACTTCCTGCGACCTCACTCTTTCGTAGTAGCTGTTCATGAAAAAGTTGGACAGGCCCCAGAGGATCGCGACCAGGAACAGCGCAAAAACGACGAACGATATAAGCGTCGTCATCTTGATGCTGTTGGTATCCACACCGCCCTGGTCAGGGCGGCTCTTGATCTTGCCTGTATGGTCTGCCATCAGTCTCTTCTATTCCTCGTACTCGAATTTGTAACCAACGCCTCTGAGTGTCACGATGAACTTGCGGTATGGTCCAAGGCAATTGCGCAGGTTCTTGACATGTGTGTCGATTGTCCTGTCATCTCCGAAGAAATCGTAGCCCCAGATGTCTTCAAGGAGCTTCTCTCTTGATAGAGCGATGTTCTTGTTCTGTATCATGTAAAAGAGCAGGTCGTATTCCTTCGGCGTCAGGTCGACGCGCTTGCCATCCACCGAGATGGTGCGGGCCGCCATATTGACCTCGAGCCCCTCAAACTTCTGGATAGCGGACACTTTTCTGTCCGAAGAGTCCCTGCGGTTCAGGACGGCGTTGACTCTCGCCATCAGCTCCTTAGGGCTGAACGGCTTCACGACATAGTCGTCGATGCCCAGCTCAAACCCGAAGAGCTTGTCGTACTCCTCTCCTCTTGCAGAGAGCATGATCACAGGAATGTCCTTGATCTTCTGTATCTCCTTGACCGCGCTGAAGCCATCGAGCTTAGGCATCATTATATCCATTATGATAAGGTCGTAATCATTCAGCTTGACCATGCCAATGGCGCTCATGCCGTCAGCTGCTTCTTCAGCCTCATATCCGCTGAATTCCGCGTATTCTCTTATGACCTCGCGGATCTTATCTTCGTCGTCTACTATAAGTATCTTTTTCATACGGGATCCTCCGTTTTTGTTCTGTGCATATACATAGTTAGTATATCACATCGGGCACCATGGTTGCGCCATAAAAGAAGAGCCCGCTCTTTTGAGCAGGCCCATTTCTGATCAAGACTTTACTATCAGTTGCGGTAAAGCTCTACCGGATCCCAGCCGTAGTCCTGATAATAATTGATGTCCAGTCCGTTCATGTTAACGTAATCGGATACCGTGATCTTTCTGTCCTCATTGCGCTTGTCACTGTCGCTGTAGACAGCCATGAAGTCATCATAGTGTTCTCCGAAGAGTTCTTTTGCAGTAGGCTCAAACTCGCTGCCGTCACCGACCTGATCAAAGGCGGTCACCGTGTAATCGCTTTTGCTTACATGCATTACGCCAGGATGGTTGCCGCCCGAAACGCACTCAAGCACATCACCGTTGACGTTGTAATTCTCTACCCAGAAATCGCCATATACTACGACTTCATCTTCCGGTGTGTAGTCAACGTGAACGATCTCCACCGTCGGGATGCTGATCTCCGCCTCGGAGTACTGAGGAGCGATCTCTTCTGCCATGTACTTGTAGCAGGCAAGTTCTACCGGATCATCGCCGGCATAGCCGTAAGCCGCGCCGTCGATGTGATCAGCTACGTCTTCCGTGCCTTCTCTTACGAAATGCAGTTCAACGCCCATGAGCTTGGCCACGATCCCGTCTCCGTCATCTGTGAAATTCATTTTTGAATCACCCTTTGTCTTGAATCCTCCGTCTGTCAGCGACCAGGTGATATTCGAAACTTCCTCTGTCCCGTCTGCCTCAGTGCTTATTAATGTACCGGTACCATCACCGTTAAGTGTCAGCTTGAACTCTCCGCCTTCGATATCTCCCTGCTCGCCGGCAAAAGACATCGAACTCGCGACCCATGTTCCTACGTACTTGCTGTCGGACAGGTCCTCACTTCCGCCGCCTCCGCATGCCGCGAACGCAAATGTGAACACCATTGCAATGCTGAGCATAATTACGAGTTTCTTTTTCATGATCCATTTCCTCCTTTAATACCGGAAACAACCAAATTCAACCACTTATAATATATACAAAACAACTCTTATGATAAACAGTTATGTACCCTTTTTAAGGTAAATAATCTGCGGTACAGAAACAGCCCTAATGTTTAAAATGCTTTCCCGGAGCGCTTTCTTCATGGGCTCCTGCCTCTTCAGCTATTTCGACTGTCTTTTCAGCTTTCTTTTCAGCTTTTGCTGCCTTCTTCGCTTCCTTGCGGGCAAGCTTTTCGTCTATCTTCTGATTCCACGCTGTAAGGTCATCGCGTTTAATACTGTTGAACCAGTTGTGTCTTCTGCTGGCGATGTAGATGAGCGCTATGAAGGCGGCTCCTGTGCAGATCTCGAATATAAGATCACTCATTTTTGATTCAGTCGAGATCGTTGAAAGGTTCATGCCCTGAAGATAGAAGATGGTCATGTTGTTGCATATGTGGAATGCCGAAGAGACCTCGATGCCTCTTCCGATCCACGCTGTGACCGCGAACACCAGGCCTGATACGAGTATCCCGATCTTTCCTATCATGTCATAAGGATGCATTGACGCGAAAACGGCAGACGAAAATATCACGGCTATTGCAGGCAATCTGAACCAGGATCCGAAGGTCTGCATGAGAAGTCCGCGGAACGCGTATTCCTCAGCGATACACTGCAGTGGGCCAAGGACGGTCACGACCGCTAGACCGATCAAAGTGTACTTCATTTCGAAGTCTTTGATATCGTGCTCGAAGAAAATGTCCTTTATGGCAATAGGGACGGATATGCAAATGAACGCGATCGGGAATGCCTTCCAGAACACTTTACTGCTCCATCCGCCTCTTGCAGACGAGTATGAGGAGAACGGCCTGTCGCGCACTATGACCGATGTCAGCCACAGCGCAGGTATCATCACCGCGACTGATCCAAGGCCTAATACCGATTGCCATGCATTGGCAAGATCCATATCGTCGTAGCTTGCTGTAAAAACGTTATTTTTCAGCATCAGATCAAACGCAAGCGTTCCTCCGCCTATGAAATAGGCCACTCCGAAAAAAAGCATCACCGCAAGCAGCAAATAGAAAAACATAAAAAGCACTGCTGCGATGACAGGTTTGTACCATCTGTATGATTTGAACTGCCTTCCGTAGACCGGATATGAATGCTCTCCGGCATTCGAACTGTCGATCATTGTCATTATTCCTCTCCCTTTGAGCAAGAGCCCTTCTCCTTAAAGGAAAAGGGCCCTTCGTAATAATTGTCGTTATGAAGATGGATCTACTTCTCTTCCTGCTCTTTCTTGTAAGCAGCGATGACCTTGTCTGCAAGGTTCGATGGCAGTTCAGCGTATCTCGCGAACTCTACCGTGAACGATCCTCTTGCCTGAGTCATCGATCTGAGCGCGATAGCGTAGTCGAAGAGCTCAGCCTGAGGAGCTTCAGCGTGCAGAACTGTGCCGCTGTGTGTGGAATCCATTCCGAGAACCATTCCGCGTCTGTTAGGCATGTCGCCCATGACAGCTCCTACGAATGCTTCAGGAACTGTGATGTCGAGCTTCATGATAGGCTCGAGCAGGCACGGCTTAGCCTCAACGATACCCTTCTTGAACGCCAGCGATGCAGCGATCTTGAACGATACTTCGTTGGAGTCTACTTCGTGATAAGAACCGTCGTAGAGGACAGCCTTGATGTTCTGTACCTTGCA
>JBGUME010000298.1:0-6724 GCA_045116695.1 Anaerovoracaceae bacterium
AAGTCGGCGAACCACGCGAATTCGACTTTGAGGCAAAAGCCCACTGGGACATCGGCGAGGGTCTTGACATACTTGACTTTGAGAGAGCCGGCAAACTTTCCGGAGCTAGGTTCACGGTGTACAAGGGGCTGGGCGCAAAGCTTGAAAGAGCGGTGATCAACTTCATGCTCGACCTCCACACGGAGGAGCAGGGCTATACCGAGATACTGCCGCCGTTCATGGTCAACCGCGACGCGATGACCGGAACAGGTCAGCTGCCTAAGTTTGAGGATGATATGTTCTGGATCCCGGCTAAGGACTTCTTCCTGATCCCGACCGCGGAAGTCCCTGTGACCAACCTGCGCGCCAAGGAGATCATCCCGATGGAAGAACTCCCGGTTTATTACACCGCATACACACCTTGCTTCCGCAAGGAAGCGGGCTCTGCCGGCAGGGACACAAGGGGACTCATCCGCCAGCACCAGTTCAACAAGGTGGAGATGGTAAAGTTCACCACTCCTGAGACATCGTATGAAGAGCTGGAGAAACTGACCAATGACGCTGAAGAAGTCCTGAAGAGACTCGGTATCCCATACAGAGTCGTAAGGCTGTCGACAGGCGATCTCGGATTCAGCTCTGCGATGACATTCGATATCGAGGTATGGATGCCAAGCTACGGAAGATACGTTGAGATCTCAAGCTGCTCCGACTTCGAGGATTTCCAGGCAAGACGCGCCAACATCCGCTTCAAGAGGGACAAGGATTCCAAGCCTGAATTCGTCCACACTCTGAACGGGTCCGGCCTTGCTGTAGGCCGTACAGTTGCAGCCATCCTGGAAAACTATCAGCAAGAGGACGGATCGGTCGTGATACCGGAGGCTCTGAGGCCTTATATGGGCGGCCGCGAAGTGATAATGCGCTAAACTCCTGTAATCAACAGGTCTGATGCGCAAAAATACGGAAAATAATAAAAAACTGAGCATCACTCCACCGATAAAGGCTGGGTATGCTCAGTTTTATTATAATTTTATCAGATGATTGCGCATATCGTTGCCAGTGACATAGAAATATGCGCAGTTTCCATTATCTACGATGTTTGGATTGCGCATATGCGAATGAAATGAAACGGACTATGCGCAAAATCCTTTGCTCTAATATCCTGTGCCGACTTTGATCATGCCTTCTTCATCCACGCCGGTGATGGTCTCGCCGTCTTCAAGGATATCGGATATGTGGCTGATCACTTCCATCGTGAGTATCTCGCCCGGGCAGGCGATAGGCGTGCCCGGAGGATAGGTGATTATAGGGTCGTAGAGGACCCTGCCCACAGCCTTATAGAGAGGCACGTATACTCCGTCTACCGGAACATCGGCGTGATCCAGGATTATGTCATCGAAGGAGCGAGGGGTGCGGTCGATGTGCGTCTCAACTCCGTAGCTGGAGGATATGTCCTGAAGGGCGTCGAGCAGACGCTCATAGTCATGCCTTACATTGCCGGCTCCGGTCATCAGGAGGACGTACTCACCGTGGACCATCTCGGAGATGATGCCCCGGTATCTGAGTTCTTTGTCGAGACGTTCTCCGGATAGGCCAAGCTCTGACATGCTGATGTTTATCTTGGTAGGATCCGGACCTTCCCTGTATCTGTACAGAGCGAAGACTTCTTCATCCTGTGCGCCTGAGCCCCTGGCGCCGCTTCCGGTCACAATGGTAAGGCCATTAATCTTTGAAGCGCCCTTGTAGAATCCGCGGAGGTCTTCTTTCCAGGCCGCGATGATCTCGCGCCACTTATTGCGCATTATCTTTTCGTTTATATCCAGACTCGCCATCAGCAGATATGAAGGGCTGGTGGTCTGCACCATGCGCAGGGATTCACTCACCGCGTCGATGTCCACGCTGTCACCACAGATGTTGAGGATACCGCTTCCCGTGAAACTGAGGAGCGTCTTGTGCGTGCTGTTGACAACGATGTCCGCCCCGAGCGATTCGGCAGCGTGCCTCATGTGAGGGATGTATGCCCCTTCTTCTCTGGCGGTCTCGGCGTCATAGTCAAAGAACTTCAGATGCGCGCCGTGCGCCTGGTCGACTATGAGGAGCATGCCGTGGTCGTGGGCCACGTCGGAAAGCACGGCTATGTCGCTCAGCTGTCCGCAGTAATTAGGACTGGTGATGAGCACGGCAGACGCGTCCGGGTTTGCTTCGCAGGCAGCCTCGAGCTCGTAAGGAGAGATCTCCGCCGCGATATTGTAATCCGGGTCCGTTTCAGGCCGGATATACACAGGATTGATACCGCCGAGGCGAAGAGCGCTGAAGGCGGCATGGTGCGAGTTGCGTCCGAGTATGAGCTTACCGCCGACAGGTACGCTCGAGATGATGGCGGCTATGAGGCCCGCGCTGGAGCCGTTCACGAGCAGCTCCGTATGGCGGGCGCCATACAGCTCTGCGTAGTTATCCATCACGTTACGCAGAGCGCCGCGCGGGCTGTACAGCGTGTCCGCTCCCGGTATCTCAGTGATGTCCCAGGCTGCCGCGTTCTTAAGCAGGGCGCCATAGCCCGCTTCTTCATAAAGCGCGCTTCTGCCCTTGTGCCCCGGCATATGAAACGATACGTCGTCCTTTGCCGCGTTCTTATTCAGAAAATCCGCAATGGTGTATTCTTTCATAGCGCTACCCTTCCGAAACTGCCTTATACCAAATCCCTTTTCAAAAGCATTATACCATATAGGCTAGAATGCCGCGCGGCACTGCGCGGCTTTGCACGGCAAAAGGAACACTTTTGTACTGTTATGTTTTTGGCAATCATCTTTTTTTGAATCAAATGGTATATAATATGTAAGCTGTTTGACAGCGCTCTTCTTTTGATGTGCAAAAAGAAGGGGTAACAGTAGTTATTGTAAGTGAAAGGTAATGTGTGAAAGGAGTTTCTAAAGGGATGAGCCAAAGGAAACATTTGCCAAGCATCCATGTACCGCATCACAAGAACACGGCCGCATGCGAGACCGTGACGATGCCGATACCGGATGAAGTAAGCATAAGCATGTCCCAGAACATTGGCGCTCCTTGTCAGCCTCTCGTAGAGAAGGGTGATTATGTAAAGGTAGGACAGAGGATCGGCGACGTCGAAGCCTTTGTCAGCGCACCTATCTTTTCAAGCGTCAGCGGTACCGTTAAGTCGATCGACAAGGTCCGCGGTTCAATGGGCGGCTTTGAAACTCACATCGTTATCGAGACAGACAAGAAACAGGAGATCAGCGAGGAAGTCAAAATACCTGAGATCAACAGCTTTGAGGATTTCGTCAAAGCTGCGAGAGACAGCGGTATGGTCGGTCTGGGAGGAGCTTCCTTCCCGACTCACGTCAAGCTGAACCCTAAGAACCTCGATGAGTGTGAGTGCCTCGTCGTGAACGCCGCAGAGTGCGAGCCGTTCATCACGACGGACAACAGAGAAATGGTAGAGAACGGTCAGGACGTTCTCGACGGAATGAAATTGATCATGAAGTGGCTGGACCTCAAGAAAGGCTACATCGGAGTCGAGACAAACAAGCCTGACGCGATCGCAAACCTCAAGAGACTGATCGAACAGAACGAGATCAAGGACATCGAGATCGTTCCGCTTCCGTCCAGCTACCCGAAGGGTGCTGAGCGTGTACTCGTTTACGAAGTCACGGGCAAGACGATGAACGCGGGCGTGCTTCCTGCTCAGCTGGGAGTCATACTCGACAACGTTTCGACAGTCGGAGTCATGGCCGAGTATTTCAAGACCGGCATGCCGATCGTAAGAAGAAGAGTCACGGTAGACGGCGACGCAGTCACCGAGCCTAAGAATGTCTTCGTTCCGATCGGTACAAGGATCGCGGATGTAGTGGAGTTCTGCGGCGGCTACAAGAAGGAGCCTCGCAAGATCATCATGGGCGGACCTATGATGGGAAGAGCTACTAAGTCCGACGAGTCCCCAACAATGAAGAACACATCGTCCATCCTGTGCTTTGGCCAGGAGATGGCAGAGGTCAAGGAAGAGACAGCATGTCTCAACTGCCAGCGCTGCCACACAGCCTGCCCGTTTGGCCTGATGCCAAGCATCTTTGCCGAAGCATACGAGCACAAGGATGTCGATAAACTTAACAGATTCAACGTCATGCAGTGCATGGAATGCGGCAGCTGCTCGTACACATGCCCGGCAAGACGTCCGCTGAGCCTGACTAACAAGCTCGCTAAGATGATGGTAAAGGAGGCGTCAAAGTAATGGCTAATAAGTTTCATGACAATTTGATCGTATCCTCCTCACCGCACATCGTAACGGAATCGGATACAACCAGGCTGATGGGAACAGTGCTTCTCGCACTCGCTCCTGCATGGATCGCCAGCATCTACATCTTTGGCCTCAGGGCCCTGCTGCTGTCGGTCGTATGCGTAGCAGCCAGTGTACTCTTCGAGTACATATACAATGCAATCACACATAAGAAACAGACAGTTGGAGATCTTTCCGCAGCTCTGACGGGACTGCTGATCGCGTTCAACGTGCCGGCAAACTTCCCGTTCTGGCAGGCCATCGTCGGATGCCTCTTCGCGATCGTAGTCGTGAAGCAGCTCTTTGGCGGCATTGGAAAGAACTTCTCCAACCCGGCGATCACAGCGCGTATCTTCCTGTTCATCTCGTTCTCGGCAAACATGTCCACATGGCCTGTGACGAGACTCGCGGAGGCTACTGATGCTGTTACAGGCCCTACACCTCTGGCGCTCTACGCTGAGGGCAACACGGACCAGATCCCGGGACTGATGCAGCTGTTCCTCGGATTCCATGGCGGCTCGACCGGTGAGGTCTGCGCTCTGGCTCTGCTGATCGGCGGCATCTATCTGATCGTCCGCAAGGTCATCAGTCCGGTCATCCCGTGCGCGTTCATCGGTACGGTCTTCGTCTTCGGATTCATCGCGACGGGAAGCCTTCACTGGGCACTCTTCCACGTCCTGTCCGGCGGCGTGATGCTGGGAGCATTCTTCATGGCGACAGACTATGTCACATCGCCTAAGCTGCCTCTCGGTCAGCTGATCTTCGGCATCGGCTGCGGAATCATCACGATGAGCATCAGGCTCTTTGGCGCGTATCCTGAAGGCGTATCCTTCTCGATCCTGCTGATGAACCTCTGCACACCGCTGCTGAACAACCTGTCCTACAAGTTCTACCTGAAGGAGGGAGGTGCTAAGAATGGAAAATAAGACAAGCGCATTCAAGGAATACATCTCGCCTATACTAGTACTTGTAATAATCTGCTTCGTGACCACATTCCTGCTGGCGTTCACATACGGCGTCACGGCACCTATCATTGCTGAGAACACAGCAAAGGCTGCCAGCGAAGCACGTATGGAGCTCCTGCCTGAAGGCGACAACTTCAGCGACGCCGGAGCCGATCTGTTCGTCCTTGAAGAGGGAAAGGTATACGCGACTGAAGTCTACACCGCAGATAACGGAGAAGGCATGGTAGTCACGGTAAAGACCAACTCCTACGGCGGAATGCTGACGGCAATGGTCGGCATCAGCAAGGACGGAGCCATCACAGGCGTCAAGGTCACTGAGCACGCCGACACACCGGGCGTAGGCACAAAGGCTCATGCAGCTGAACATCTCTCTCAGTATGAGGGACTCACGGAGCTTGGCAGCGATGCAGTCAAGAACGACCCGTCCGTTCAGCACGTAACAGGAGCTTCCGTATCATCCGGAGCCATCCACAAGGCCGTTTACTGCGCGCTTGAGCAGTACAAAGCGATGGGAGGTGTAAACTAATGGAAAAGAAAAGTAAGCTCTCGATACTGACCAACGGTATCATCAGGGAGAACCCTACTCTGGTACTCCTGCTCGGAACTTGCCCGTTCCTCGCTACATCCTCATCCCTGATCAACGCGCTCGGAATGGGACTTTCGGCTACAGCCGTACTGATTTGTTCCAACATCGTAATATCGATGCTGCGCAAGGTCATCCCTGACAAGGTCAGGATCCCTTGCTACATCGTAGTTATCGCCGGATTCGTAACACTGGTACAGTTCGTACTCCAGGCTTACGCACCGGGCATCAACAAGGCACTGGGAGTATTCATCCCGCTGATCGTAGTTAACTGCATCATCCTCGGCCGTGCTGAGGCGTTCGCGAACAAGAACAGCGTTGTCGATTCCGCTCTTGACGGTATCGGCATGGGACTGGGATTCACACTCGCGCTCGCATGCATGGGAGCCATCAGAGAACTTCTGGGAACGGGCTGCCTGCTTGGCTTCACCATCATCCCTAACTTCTCGATCGGCTTCTTCAACCTGCCTCCTGGCGGATTCTTCGTATTCGGAGTACTGATCGCCATCATGCAGGCTGCTACGAAGGGCAAGGCTCTCAAGGCCAAGGGCTTCAGCTGCGGACTCTGCCCGATGTACAATTCGTGCAACACCGCTGAGGCCAACGAGGAAGTTAAAGCAGAAAAAGCTGCTCCGGCAGCTCCGGCAGTATAGGAAGGAGGGCAAGCATAATGGTAAACCTTATTGTTATCTTTATGGGGATAGTGCTTGTTAACAACTTCGTACTGTCCCAGTTCCTGGGAATCTGCTCGTTCCTCGGAGTATCCAACAAGATGAGCTCATCGGTCGGAATGGGCGGCGCTGTCGTTTTCGTAATGGTCATCGCCGAACTCGTTACATGGCCTGTGATGCAGATCCTGAATAAATTCGATCTGGCTTATCTCCAGACCGTAGTATTCATTCTCGTTAT
>JBGUME010000299.1:0-3152 GCA_045116695.1 Anaerovoracaceae bacterium
GTGGATGTCGATCCCGGATTTATGACAAATATTCTGTAGCTCATTTCGCTCCTTTTTTAATACATCGAAATACACTTTTCCGGCTTGAAAAACGAACGCCTGTTCTGTATCATATTGGTGCCGGGATGCCATTCAGAATAACTTAGATCGTTTTTATACCATGAGACAGGCAGTTGACGTACTGGCTGTCTTCGACATAGGCGCCATGTCTCCCCGTCCCATCAGGTTCAAGGTGGTAGATCATGGCATCAAGAAGACAGTCAGGATAACGGACATCTCGAATATAGAATGGCTAGGCGCAGGCGGCATGACACGTATCGTCTACGATTGTCTTACAGTGAATGAAGGCCGCCGGATCCGGTACAAGCTCTTCTACTTCTACCACGAATGCCGCTGGGAGCTTGAGTGCTCTACAGATCGAAGATGCTGATCTGTGCAGACTCAGGCAGGCCGGCAAACAGTCCGTGCTTTCTGAGATCCTCTATATTCGTTCCCGTCAGCTTTGTTCTGCTCCTTACATCGTCGAGAGTACAGAACGGTTTCTCATTGTAAGCATCCGCGAGAGATTCCGCGGCTGTATCCCCTATCCCGCTTATCGCGTTGAAAGGAAGCATTATCTTTCCGTCCACGACGGAGAACCTGCGGGCCTCTGCTGTCCCGAGAACAGGCTCCGCGAATACGCAGCCTCTCGACATCGCCTCATACATGACCTCGTATACAGTCAGCTGATCTTTCTGTTTGGCCGTCGCGGTATTGCCAAGCCTTTCTATGTCATCCATCCTGGCTTCAACAGCCTGGATGCCGCCTTTTATGACCTCTTCATCGAAGTTATCAACCTTGGATGTGAACCAGGCCGCGTAGAATGCTTCAGGATAGTTGACCTTGAACCACGCCATCCTTATGGACATCATGACATATGCCGCCGCGTGGGCGCGCGGGAACATATACTTCAGCGTTTCGCAGGACCAGATGTACCAGTCAGGTACGCCGTGCTCCTTCATCAGAGCAAGCTGCTCCTCGCTCAGCACCCTGTTCTTACGCACTATCTCCATGATCTTGAAGGCGTCTATGTTAGGCAGCCCCTTGCTGATCAGGAAGTTCATGATATCGTCACGGGACGAGATGACCTCGTCTATCGTAGCCGTCTTGTTTCTGAGAAGTTCCTGGGCGTTGTTGGTCCATACGTCCGTGCCGTGCGAGAATCCGGACATCTTTATGAGTTCGGAGACTGTCGTCGGCTGTATGTCGTCCAGCATGCCCCTGGTAAAGTTGGTGCCGAATTCTGGTATGGCGTAAGTGCCGTGCGTGAATCTGTAGTTCTCGTTCCTGATGTGAAGCTCGTCCAGCGAAGTGAATATGCTGAGTGTGCGCTTGTCATCAAGAGGTATGCTCATAGGGTCTACGCCCGTCATGACCTGCAGATGTCTTATGAGCTGCGGCACATCGTGTCCCAGTATATCGAGTTTCAGAAGATTCTCATCGATCTTGTGATAATCGAAGTGCGTGGTTATTACGTCGATGTCGCGCTTGTTTGCAGGCTTCTGTATAGGGCAGAACTCGTATATCTCGTGGTCGTCAGGTACGACTATTATCCCTCCGGGATGCTGGCCCGTGGTGCGCTTTACGCCCGTGCAGCCTTTTACAAGGAAGTCGACGTCATACTTGCTGACGTTGAGGTTGTTGTCCTCCACATAGTGCTTGACATAACCGTAAGCTGTTTTGTCGGCTATGGTAGCGACCGTGCCTGCCTTGTAAACATTCTTTTCGCCGAATATCTCGCCAACATATCTGTGTGCTACAGGCTGATACTCGCCTGCGAAGTTCAGGTCTATGTCCGGCTCTTTATCGCCCTTGAATCCAAGGAAGGTCGCGAACGGAATGTTGAGGCCTTCTTTTTTCATGCGCGCGCCGCACTCCGGACATGCCTTATCCGGCATGTCGTAGCCGACATCGTATTTGCCCGGCTCGTCCGACCATTCAAAGTGCCTGCACTCCGGGCAAATATAGTGCGGCGCCAGAGGATTTACTTCCGTGATGCCGGCCATGGTCGCGGCAAAAGAAGAACCTACGGATCCTCTCGATCCTACCAGGTATCCGTCCCTGTTCGACTTCTGTACCAGCATCTGAGCCGCGATATACATGACCGCGTAGCCGTTTCCGATGATGGAGCTGAGCTCTGTCTCCAGCCTCTCCTCTATCTCAGGCGGCATAGGATCGCCGTATATCTCCTTTGCCCTGGCGTAGCAGCTCTCCCTGAGTTTTTCTTCAGCACCCTCGATCTTAGGAGGATATTTGCCCTCAGGTACCGGCCGTACCTCTTCTACCATTTCGGCTATCCTGTTTGTATTTGTGATGACTATCTCTTCAGCCCTGTCGCCCAGATACGCGAATTCCTGCATCATCTCATCAGTAGTGCGCAGATAGAGAGAATCAGACGGAGTATCGCGGAAGCCTATGCCGGCCATGATGATGTTGCGGTATATGGATGCCTCCTGAGTCGGATAGTGCGAGTCCGTTGTGGCGACGGTCATCTTTCCGAGTCTGTCGCCGCAGGCGATTATCCTGAGGTTGTTCCTGATGAGAGCTGCCTCATCCTCAGCAAGACCGTCTTCAATAAGGAAACGGTTGTTGCCCAGAGGCTGTATCTCAAGATAGTCATAGAACGATGCTATCCTGTCGAGCTCTTCATCGTCAGCTCCCCTCACTACAGCCTGATAAAGCTCTCCCGCTTCGCAGGCGGAGCCTATTATGAGGCCCTCTCTGTACTCCTGCAGCAGCGAGCGCGGTATCCTCGGTCTGTGATAGAAATAGTCGATATGCGAAGCGCTTACCAGCTTGTAGATGTTCTTCAGTCCGGTCTGGTTCTTCGCCAGGATTATTATGTGGTAAGTGCGGTTCTTCTTTATGTCGATAGTACCGTCACTGTATCTTGCGTCTTCGTCCGGATACAGATAGCCCTCAACACCGTAGATGATCTTGATGTTCCTGCCGTTCTTGGCCTGCTTTGCGGCCTCCTTGGCAGCGTCCGGGAAAGCCTGCACCACGCCGTGATCTGTGATCGCGACAGCCGGCTGACCCCAGTAGGCCGCCTTTCTGACGATATCCTTGACCTCATTGAAGCCGTCGTTATCGCTCATCTTGGTGTGGCAGTG
>JBGUME010000300.1:0-2080 GCA_045116695.1 Anaerovoracaceae bacterium
CTCGGGACTAACGTGCACAAGTTTCTTGAAAGCCTTTCCATGCGTAAAAATTTCATACTGAGCGGAGAGAGCATAGAGAGCACATCCGAAGAAACAGACAGATTTCTTGATGCCATCGGGACGGCAAAACAGAACCGCATAAGGATAAGGTTCACGGTAGAAGACGCGCTGATCCGCATATGGAAGAAATTCGGCGATCCGACCATGGTCAAGATCACAGCCGGCACGAATTTCAACCGTCCCGGGATAAGAATAGAATACGAGGGTGACTCGTTCAATCCTTTCAGCAAGACAAAGAACCCGATAGATGACTGGAGCGGTTCGCTGCTTTCATCAGCAGGTTTGAGCCCGGCTTACAGCTATACGCACGGAACAAATGTGATCAGGATCACCTTGCCGAGGATGAGCATCAACCCTGTCATCACCGGACTTCTTGCGATTCTTTTCGGTGTCCTGTCCGGAGCGGTGGCGCTTCAGCTGCTTTCCCCGGCAGACGCGCAGTTCGTGACTAAAGACCTTCTGGTGCCGGTATATGACCTATGGAACAATATACTCTTCAGCGTGTCGGCTCCGGCGATGTTCGTGATCGTGATGTCCACGATGCTCGATACCCGTGAGGTATCCGAGCAGGGAGGCAATTCAGGGCGCATACTCGGCAGGTTTTTTACACTCATGCTCGCGCTGGGACTCATCACGATCGCTGCTGTCGTGCCTTTCAGGGCAGGCTCATTCGACATCGGTGAGCTGAACAGATATACAGTCGCAGAGGTCATTCAGGATCTGTTCAACATAATCCCTGAGAATCTCATGGAGCCATTCAAGAACTTCGATACCGCCCAGCTCATACTGATGGGAGTCATATTTGCTTATGCGGTCATGGCTGTCGGAGACAGGGCAGACGGGATCGCAAACATCATCCACCAGCTCAATCTTATAAGCACACAGCTGGCACAATGGATCGCTCAGCTGATGCCGCTGTTCACGGTTTTCCTGTCAGCCAGACTGGTACTGGAGAGAAACGGACTCCTTTTGGTAGGGCTTGCCAGGGTAATACCTTTCGCGCTCATCGTCTCATTTATCTGTATGGCTGCGATGATCATTTACACATGCCGCAGGATGGACATGCGCCCGGGAGTGCTGGTAAGAAAGCTGATGCCGTCGTTCCTTGAGACGCTGAAGACAGGGCAGGTAGCAGAAACATATGAACTTGCTGAGCAATGCTGCCGCAGGGAATTAGGCATACAGAAAATATTCACTCAGAGGATGCTGCCTATGGGTCTGGTCCTTTACATGCCGGTAAGCATGATAGGAATGATCGCGTTCGTCCTGTATGCGGCGATCAACAGCGGAGAGATGATAACACCTTTGTGGATCATCAAGGCAATCATATTTGCGCTTATCCTTTTGGTCGCAGCTCCACCAATCCCGGGTGTCAACCTTCTGTCGTATGTAGTCATAATAGGACAGCTCGGAATAGGTAAAGAATATATCATTGCCGCGATGATATTCGACATTATATTCAATATGTTCTCGTCCGCTGCAAACCAGACACTGCTGCAGACAGACCTGATACTCCAGGCAGACCGCATGGGTCTGATCAACCGCAATACACTGGCTAAAGGAGATGAATAATGTTACAGCTTGATGAAATAAGAAGCCAGCTTCCGGCTCTCAAGGAGCAGATAGCGGAAGTGGGAGGCTATCTTTGACCCGGAGGGTCTCAGAAAAAGGATAAAAGAGCTTGAAGATGAGAGCCTGAAGGAAGGCTTCTGGAACGACCAGAAGAACGCGCAGAAGGTGTTCAAGGAGAAGAAATCCCTTGAGCACAAGCTTGGACTGTATGAAAGGCTCGCATCCGAGGCGGACGAACTGCCGGAGCTTATAGATATAGCGGAGGAACTCGAGGATGAGGACGAAGCAAAGAGCGTTATCGCAGGCTTCGACAAACTCACGGATGAGCTCGAGGATCTCAAAACGAATATGCTGCTGTCCGGAAAATACGACAGCAAGGACTGTATACTCAGCATACATTCAGGCACGGGCGGAGTCGATGCCAACGACTGGGCTGAGATGCTTGAGA
>JBGUME010000301.1:0-8013 GCA_045116695.1 Anaerovoracaceae bacterium
GAAGGATCAAGGAGACTGTTGAGTACCAGACCATCAAGAAAGAGACCGACGAATACTATAAGGGCGATACCTTTGTTGAGCAGGAAGGAGTCAACGGCGTCCAGATCTTTGAAGGAACTATCACTAAAGTTTCCGGAGAAGAGACAGACAGAGATGAAATAAGCACCGAAGTCATCAAGGAGAAGCAGGACAAGATCATCCTTGTAGGTACGGCAGAAAGACCTAAGACGGCCGCGACGGGAACATTCATAGTTCCGCTTGACCGTTACACCTTCTCGTCCGGATTCGGGTATAGATGGGGTCGACTGCATAAAGGCGTAGACCTTGCAGTAGGAACAGGCAATCCGATACACGCTTCTGACGGTGGAAAGGTCATCAGATCAAGCTACTACGGCGGCTATGGCTACTGTGTAGAGATCGAACACGAACCGGGCGTGGTAACAAGATATGCGCACTGCAGCCAGCTCCTTGTCAGCGTTGGAGACCTGGTATATCAGGGACAGACTATAGCGCTGGTCGGCAATACCGGAAACAGCTTCGGAAGCCACCTGCACTTCGAGGTGCTGATAAATGGTTCACCTCAGGACCCTGTAAACTACATCCATCCGTAATACAAAGATGACAGCCGGAGGAAGATTTGGCAAAGAAGAACAGGAAAAAATTTGATACGACAGAGATACGCCTGACCGATGAAGAGCTTGCTCTTCGCATGGAGCAGAGGTACAAGGTCCGCACCACACAGCTGCGCAGGAGAAAGACCATAACGCTGCTGGTGTTTCTCGTGGCCTTTGCCATACTGGCTACCATGTGCGGCAAGGATATAGTCAGGCTCAAGGCTGAGAACATAGCACTGAAGAAGCAGCAGGTCGCTCTTGAGAAGCAGAGGGACGAGCTTAAAGAGGAGCTCACCAACGTGGATGACCCTGAGTACATCAGGGAGCAGGCCAGAAAACAGCTGAACCTGCTGAATCCGGGAGAGATACTGTTCCTCTTTGATGATGAACAGGGCGCGGAAGAGACCGTGCAGTCTGAGGAGACAGAGCAGTCCGAAGAGACCGGAGGCTCAGATGGCTAAGAAGCGTTTTCACGGAGGGCGCACGCCGAGACCGCGCAGCCTCGCGGGAGTAAGTCCCCGCAAAAGCCTGGGGCAGAACTTTCTCATCGATGAAGAGGTGATCGCGGCCATCATTGAGGCGAGCGGAGTCACAAAGGAGACTCTGGTCCTTGAGATAGGCCCGGGCACAGGCGCGCTGACGCTTCCGCTTGCAGAGCAGGCAGGCCATGTCATAGCGGTCGATCTGGACCCCGACATGATAGACGGTCTCAGGGTCAAGACTTTCGGACTCGACAATGTCGACCTCATTCTTGGCGACATCCTTGAGACAGATATCAGGCAGATAACAGAACGATGCATGGAAGAGCATGGGCTCTCCGAGCTTCGTATAATAGGAAATCTGCCGTACTACATAACCACACCTATAATCATGAAGCTGCTCGAAGCGGACACCGGCGCAAAGAGCATCACGGTGATGATGCAGAAGGAAGTCGGCGACAGGATAGCCGCCGAACCGGGCACCAGAGCTTCGGGAGCGATCACCTACCTGGTCCACTACCACGCGGAGGTCACCGAGATCTGCGACGTGCCGCGTGAGTGCTTTTATCCGGTACCGGGAGTCGACTCGGTCGTGCTGAGGCTGGACCTCAGAGAAGAGCCGGCGGTAAAAGTCAATAGCGAAGAGATGCTGATGCGCTGCGTCAAGGCAGGGTTTTCGATGAGACGCAAGACCCTTCTGAACGCGCTCGCCTCTCTTGATGGCTACGATAAAAAATCCTTGTCTGAAGCTCTCGGATCCGCGGGCATAGACCCGGGACGAAGAGCAGAGACGCTGACTCTTGAGGAGTTCGCGAGGCTCTCAGACAACTTGCAGGAGGCATAGACTTGCAGGAAAAAATACGTAAGGCCCTTGCCGCGATAGGAGCTTTCTTCGTAAAGCTCTGGCACGGCATAGGCAAAGTATTCTACAAAGTATTCCCTAAGAGAGAATCGAAATATTTCGACGCGGACCGCCACGAGTTCAAGTACATCGGACTCATGGCGCTGGTGGCAGTCGCGATAGAGCTCTATATCGAGGTCTTCGCGAGGATAACCACGGCACCGCTGGAAGGATTCCGCTGGGCATTCACCCATCCTGTAGTATTTCTCTACAACGCTCTCATTATTTTCGCGACCATGACGATAGCCCTTCTTTTCAGAAGGCGCAGATTCGTGTGGTTCATAGTGTCGGTGATCTGGCTCGCGCTGGGTACAGCCAACGGAGTCATACTTATGAACAGGATGACTCCGTTCACGCTCTACGATTTCCAGAACTTTACCGACGGTCTCACGATCGCCACGACATACTTCTCCAAAGTCCAGATAGTATTGTTCCTGATCGCTCTTGGACTGGGCGTTGCTGCCCTTGTCATGATATTCATCAGGAGCGAGAAGTGGACTAATATCAAGTACAAAAAGAGTCTTGCGGCGATACTCATCGCGGCTGCGCTGGCCGCCGGCGCAACGGTAGGGCTCGAACGCACCGGGACCATAAGCTCATTCTTCGGAAACCTCAACTACGCGTACAGGGATTACGGCATGCCGTACTGCTTCATCGCGACATCGGTCAACGCCGGTATCGCGAGGCCTAAGGGCTACTCCGAAGAGATGATCACGAACCTTCTTGAAGAGAAGACCAGGAGAGGCACGGATACGAAACTCGAGGAAAAGGAAGACAGCACGCAGCATCCGAACATCATAGTGCTGCAGATGGAGTCGTTCACCGTGGCGCAGGACTACGCCAATATAGAGGTCTCTCAGGATCCGACGCCGGTGTTCAACGAGCTTTATGATAACTACACATCGGGAACTTTCGAGGTACCTGCATGCGGCGCGGGCACGGCCAATACGGAATTCGAGGTCCTCACGGGGATAAGCGCCAAGTTCTTCGGACCGGGCGAATACCCGTATAAGGGAAAGCTCCGCAAGAAGACCCTGGAGAGCATGGCATATGTCACGCGCTCCCACGGCTATAACACGGCGGCGCTCCATAACCACCGGGCCCTCTTTTACAACCGTAATGAGGTCTACGCGAACCTCGGATTCAACACCTTCACATCGGTCGAGTACATGAACAACGTTTCGTTCACGCCTACCAACTGGTGCAAGGACAAGGTGCTCACGAACGAGATCATGGAGATCATGCAGTCGACCGAGGAACGCGACTTTATGCACGTCATATCCGTGGAAGGACACGGCTCCTATCCGACCGAGCAGGTCTTCAAGCATCCGTACACAGAGGTCACGGCTGAGGATGAGTACACCAAATGGAGATACGAGTACTATCTCAACGAGTGCCACGAGATGGACACGTTCATTGGTGAGCTGATAAAGGCGATCGAAGAGAGCGGCGAGCCGACCGTCATGATCGTCTACGGCGACCACATCCCGGCGCTCGACGTCAAGGAAGAGAACTACAAACTGAAAGACCTGTACACCACGCGCTACGTGATATGGGACAACATCGGACTGCCTAAGACGGACAGAGACATACACTCATACGAGAGCGGCGCCTTGCTTCTTGAGGATGCAGGCCTCGATCACGAGGGGATATTATTTGACTATCAGCAGTCGAACGATCCTGAAGAGGACACGACTTATCTGAGCGATCAGGAGGCTCTGGCATACGACATGCTGTACGGCAAGCAGTATGCTTACGGCGGCAGCGATCCGTATGAACGCGTCGCCATGAAGATGGGCCACAAGAGCATCAGCATCAAAGATCTGGTCAAGATCGGCGACAGATACTACATAAGAGGAGAAAACTTCACGGAGAGATCGATCATCAGCATGGACGGCAAGCAGCTGTCGACAGTCTACCTGTCACCTACCCTGCTTGCGCTCAACGAGGAGATCGATCCTAACGACATCGATAAGCTCGAGGTCAGTCAGGTGGATAAGTCGAAGGAGACGATACTGACGACTGTCGGAGCCAACGAAGAGCTTTAAGCAGACTTCACGATTTGCTCGACACGCTCGGCGCGCATCTTCATTGCCGCCGTTTCCCCACCTAATATTAAAGGAATACATTTATGTCTAAAGAAATACTTAAAAACGAAATCATCACAGAAGAGCCCATTGAGGCTACCGACATTCCGGAAACGGAAGAGGAAGCGGCTGCTGAGGCTGCCCCGGAAGATGACGGAAAGTCGGAGGTCGAGGGCATCCTGGAACTGTCTGAGGACGGTTTCGGATTCCTGCGCTTCGACAACTTCCTGACTTCCAGCAAGGACATCTATGTCTCCCCTACCCAGATCCGCAGGTTCGGACTGAGGACGGGTGACAAGATACTCGGCATCTCCAGAAAGCCGCGCGGCACTGAGAAGTTTGGCGCGCTGCTTTATGTCAAGGAGGTCAATGGGCTCGATCCGATGACTGCCAAAAGAAGGCCGTGGTTCGACAGCCTTACGCCTATCTTCCCTGATAAGAAGATAGTGCTTGAGAATTCGAGCATCGACCTTTCGACCAGGGTCATGGACCTTGTGGCGCCTATCGGCAGAGGCCAGAGAGGCCTTATAGTCGCTCAGCCTAAGGCCGGCAAGACGGTGCTGCTCAAGAAGATAGCGGCTTCGGTCGAGGACAAGTATCCGGACCTCGAACTCATAGTGCTGCTTGTTGATGAAAGACCTGAGGAAGTCACGGACATGAAGAGAAGCCTCAGGCACTCCGAGGTCATCTACTCGACCTTCGATGAGGAGACCAAGCACCATGTCAAGGTCGCTCAGATGGTGATCGAGCGCGCCAAGAGGCTCGCGGAGTCTGGCAAGGATGTAATGATACTCCTCGACTCCATAACAAGGCTCGCGAGGGCTTACAACATGGAAGTTCCGGCATCGGGAAGGACGCTTTCTGGCGGTCTCGACCCGGGTGCCCTGCACCCGCCGAAGAAGTTCTTCGGTACAGCGCGGAACCTCGAAGAAGGCGGCAGTGTAACGATCCTTGCGACCGCGCTGGTCGAGACCGGATCGCGCATGGATGATGTTATTTATGAGGAATTCAAGGGCACCGGCAATATGGAGCTCCACCTCGACAGGCAGCTTTCAGAGCGCCGCATCTTCCCTGCAATAGACCTCTACAAGTCGGGCACAAGACGCGAAGACCTGCTTCTTTCGCAGGAAGAATACCAGGTCATGTACATGCTGCGCAGAGCCATGAGCTCCGGCAGCGTCATGGACGTGACAGAAGAGATAATAGATAACCTTTCGAGCACGAAGAGCAACGCGGATTTCGTCAACTTCATGCTCAAGAAAATGCATTAGAATGGCAAAGATAGATTACAGCAAAATTTTCATAAAGGATGCCTGCCCTACCGCGATAGGCGGACAGGCGATCATGGAAGGCGTCATGATGCAGGGACCTGACAGGGTCGCTATTGCCATGCGCCTGCCATCCGGCGAGCTCTACCTAAAGACCAAGAAGAAGGGCAAGCAATCCAAGGCGGCAAAGATACCTTTTATCAGGGGCATCGTTGCTTTTGTTGGCGCGCTCGTGAACGGCATGGGTACGCTTATGGAGTCCGCCGACATCCTTGAGCAGTACGCTCCTGAGGAGTACGCCGAGGAGCCGGGCATAATCGAGAAATGGATCAATAAAAAGTTCGGAGAGAGAGCCGCGTGGAACTTCCTGCTGATATCCGCGCTGCTTTTTGCGGTGCTGATCGCGGTGGTGTTCTTCGTCATCCTGCCGACATGGGCCGTGAACTTCCTTGGCAAATGGATATCCAACGCGATAGTGCTCAACCTGATTGAAGGCGTGCTGAGAATAGTGATGTTCGTCGCCTACGTGGCGGCTATACGCAGCATGAAGGACATCAGGACGCTGTTCCAGTATCACGGCGCCGAGCACAAAACGATCCACTGCTACGAGAACGACAGAGTACTCTGTCCGGAGAACGCGGAGCAGTTCTATACTCTGCATCCGAGGTGCGGAACCAGCTTCCTGGTATTTGTGCTCATCGTCAGCCTGCTGCTCTTCAGCTTTCTTGGCTGGCCGAACCTGGCGGTAAGGATCATCTCAAGGATCCTGCTGATCCCGGTGATCGCGGCCATAAGCTTTGAGCTTCTGAGATGGGCCGGCAGATCGAATGGAGCGGTCGTCCGCATACTCAGCTGGCCGGGACTGCAGCTTCAGAGACTTACGACGGCAGAGCCTAACAGGTCTCAGCTCGAGGTGGCGATACTCTCGCTCAAGGCCGTGCTGGTAGATCCTGCGACGCCTGAGATACAGGGCTTCGTCGACAAGGACGGCAACATCGTAAGGTCCAAGGCGGAAGAAGAGATAGCCGCAAAGGAAAACGAAGCGTGGGCGGCAGAAGTCGAGGCTCACACAGAGGCCAACAAAGAAGCGGTCAAGAGAGCTCTTGAGGAGACCAGGATAGAGGAAGCCCGCACGATATTCGAAGACCGCGCGCCGGGCGCCGATGACAAAGACGTGGACGATGTGATCAAGTTCCTTGAAGACCTGGACTGCGATGATTACACAATCGTTTCCCCTGAAGAGACCGACGGGCGCACGCTGGTCAGGGCAATCGCCGACAGAGAAGCGGCTCAGGCCAAGGCCAGGACTCTCGCCCGCAGATATACGAAAGACATAAAGACGTTTGAGAATGCTCTGGCCTGGGGCCAGGCAGCGCTCGGCCTCATAGAGAACGGCAAGAACGAAGCCAGGATGATCCTGTCGTACGCGACGGGCCTCGGCACTACCGAACTCATCACAAGATCAAAAGAACTCATGCGCGAGGACGACTTCGCTGAATATGAGAAGCGTATCTACGCGAGGATAGAGGGCGTGCCGCTCCAGTACATAGTCGGCATGCAGGAATTCATGGGACTGCCGTTCCGCGTCAATCCTTCGGTACTCATCCCGCGCCTCGACACAGAAGTGCTGGCGACGGAAGTGCTTAAGATCATCGATCAGAAAGGCCTGAAAAACCCTGAAGTCCTCGACCTCTGCACCGGAAGCGGAGCGCTGGGAATAACCATCGCCGCAAAGGTTCCGGGAGCGCTGGTCACACTGACCGACGTATCCGAAGAAGCCCTGCATACAGCCATGGGCAACGCGGCACTAAACAACGTAGGCCGCCGCTGCAGCTTCCTGCTGGGCGACATGTTCGAAGCGGTACCTGAGGAAAAGCAGTTTGACATCATCGTATGCAACCCGCCGTATATAAAGAGCAGCCTCATCGAGACTCTCGATGTAGAGGTGAAAGACCACGAGCCGCGCATGGCTCTGGACGGCGGCAAGGACGGACTCAAATACTACAGGGTCATCGCGGATCAGGCCAGCATGCACTTAAGATCGGGCGGCACACTTGCGCTCGAGATAGGCTTCGATCAGGCGGTCGATGTAAAGAGACTGCTCAACAAGGCAAAGACTTATGATGACTCGCGCGTAGTACGCGATCTGGCGCATCTTGACCGCGTCATAATCGCGACACGCAAGTGATCACGTAATAAAGGAGACTTAATACAAATAATGTCGGTATTTCTTATGACTTTTATTATCGCGCTCTTCTTCAGCGCGATAGGATTCAAAAAATATGTATGGTTCATTTCGATAGGTTACGGACTCTCCGTGGCGGCTATCGGGGTTTTCCTTCCGTTATACTTCGGAGCTGAAGACGGAATGCTGCCGGTTATTGCAAGCATCCTGCTTATACTGTACGGATGCAGACTCAGCGGTTACCTGACATTCAGGGAAGTAAAAAAGGCTTCATACAATAAAAAGATGAAGTCCGAGATCAAAGACGGCAAAGACATGTCCCTCGTAGGCAAGTGCGGCATCTGGATCTCAGCGGCTCTGCTTTACGCATGTGAGACATCCCCTATCGCATTCAGATTTGAGAATGGAAGCGAGACCTATGGATGGCTCATAGCGGGAATGATAATAATGGCATGCGGCCTGGTTACCGAAACTACGGC
>JBGUME010000302.1:0-14522 GCA_045116695.1 Anaerovoracaceae bacterium
CTCGAGCATGTATGAAGTGATCTCCCTGTCGTTCGACTTTGAGCCTATCGTGTTGGCTTCACGGTTCATCTCCTGGATCAGGAAGTCTATCTTTTTGCCGATGGCTTCGCCGTCTGTCTTCAGGAAAGCCCTCAGCTGGCTCACATGGCTGTCGAGTCTCACAAGCTCTTCAGTGATATTTGCCTTGTCCGCGAATATCGCCGCTTCGAGTGCTATCCTCTCCTCAGGCACTTCATATACACCGTCAAGAATCTCTTCGACTCTCGCCTTGAACTTCGCGGCGTATTCCTTTTCGATCTCCGGCGCTCTCTTTTCTATGCGCGCGCGGATGTCCGAAACGGTGTCTGCCCTGGCTTCGAGATCGGCCGCGAGCTTGGCGCCTTCGGTCTCTCTCATGGCGCAGATATCGTCAGCAGCCTTCCTTGCCGCGGACACGAGCCTTTGAGTAACGGCTTCTTCATCCTCTTCTGCGGCACTCGTCTTGATGACGTCCGGCATCCTTGCCAGCAGGCTGAGCGACACCTTGGATTCCTCTCCGAACTCAAAGCTGTCTCTCAATGTGCTGAGAGCGTCATAGTATTTTGCTGCAAGATCTGCGTCCAGTTTAACATCGCTGTCGCTCTGGCCGGTGTTGTCGATACTGACGCTAACCTCTACCTTGCCGCGGTATAGTTTTTCCTTGATAGCGGCCTTGATGGCTTCTTCCGCGAACGCGTATCTTCTCGGCATCTTGACGGAGATGTCCAGATACCTGTGGTTGACTGCTCTTATCTCTACTGTGACCTTACCTGTTTCGTCGGCAGACTCTCCTCTGCCGAATCCGGTCATGCTTCTTATCATATTTATTCTTCTTCCCTCTCAGCGTCTTCTGCTATTTCAGCATCTTCTGCTATCTCTGCGTCTTCTACTACCTCAGGTTCAACGTCAACGGCCTCGGCGCGGGTGATCTCATCCTCTTCGAATGCCGCTTCCTCAGCTCTCCTGGCCTCTTCCTCAGCCGCGCGCTGCGCTTCTCTTTCATTGAGCTTTGCGTTGGTGTTTATGATCTTGAGAATGACATAAACGATCGCAAGAAATACTATTAATTTGAACATATATACCCTCCTGTGACATGCTCCCACCACTTGTAGAAGTGGGGCTTCTCGTTCAAGACAAGTAACCTTGCCAGTATCAGCGAGCTATCACCGTGTGCCCCACGGTTCATCATTTGGTTATAGTTTATATTCGTGTCATGAGGCTTTCAGCCTCATAGTCTCCATCCTTATGTTGATCGCTGCATTCATGTCTCTGTCCATTTCGCATCCGCATTCACAGCGATAGATTCGGTCGCTGAGCGCAAGGTCTGCTTTGATCTTTCCGCACCGGCTGCACCGCTTGCTGGATGGGAAGAATCTGTCCACCTTCACCATTTCTTTTCCCTGTTCCTCCAGCTTGTATGCGAGCATGTTTCGCAGCATGCCGTAGCTGTTGTCCATCACGCTCTTCCCAAATCGCATTCCCCGGCTCATCACCTTCATGTCGATGTCTTCGACTCCTATGACATCATACTCATCCGCCAGCCTCCTGCTCAGCTTGTGCAGGAAGTCCTTTCGCTGGTCCCGTACTTTCTCATGGATGATCGCAACTTTACGCTTCTGTTTCTCATAGTTGCGGCTGCCCTTGACACAATGCGTCAGTTTCCTCTGTTCTCTTGCCAGCTTCTCTTCAGCCTGCCTGTAGTACTTCGGATACTCTGCTCTCGTCCCGTCGGACATGACCGCAAGCCCGTCCATCGCATAGTCTATGCCAAGGTATCGCTTCTCTCTGTCTTTGCCTTCCGCTTGGTTTTCACTTTCAGGCACTTCATACAGAAGCGATGCATAGTACTTCCCGCTTGGCTCCCTGCTTATCGTCACGTTCTTCAGCGTCCAGCCTTCAGGTATTTCTCTGTGCACCTTTATCCTGACCATTCCGATCTTTGGCAGCCTTATCTTCTTCCCCTCGATACGGATGTTCCCGTTCACCACATTCGTAGTATAACTCCTCCTGCTGTGATGCTTGCTCTTGTATCTCGGGTATCCTCTGCCTTTCAATCGTTTGTGATCCCTGAATGCCCCTTCCAGATCCAGCTGTACATTGCACAGCGCAAGCGAGTCCACTTCTCTCAGCCATGGATACTCCTTCTTGTATACCGCAGGCCGTATCTCCATCCGTTCTCCTGTCAGTTCGGAGAGTTTCCTGTCCGTCAGCATCCTGTTATACAGGAATCTGCAGCTTCCGAATGTCTTTTCCATCAGCTCCTGCTGCGTTTTGTTCGGTTCTATTCGGAACCTCATCGCTCTGTTCATCGCTTCTCCCCCTGAGTCTCTATATACTCTCGGATCACCTCTATCGGTGCTCCTCCTGCTGTCAGCAGGCAGTAGCTCTGGCTCCAGAACGCTTCTTTCCACAATTTCTCCCTTATCTCAGGGTGTTCCTTCTTCAGGAGCCTGCTGCTCGCACTCTTGTATGCGTTGATGAACTTGCTGATCTCTGTAGATGGTTTTGCCCGGAACATGACGTGCACATGGTCTTCATCATGGTTCCACTCTTCCACCGTTATCCCGTATTTCTCCCCGATGTACTCGAATATCTCTCTGCCGCGATCGGATATTTCCGAATCTATCACTTTGCGTCTGTATTTCACCACCATGATCAGGTGATAATACAACAGATATACTGAATGCTGGTTTCGATCATATTTGTCCATCAGATCAACCTTTCGCATGTTTCGACTGATTGCTATTTTGGCTGATTTGATTATACCTTTTTGGCGCAAAACGAACAAGTGTTCCCGATGTTTTTCTTTGTCCTTTCCCCTCGAGACTCCTCCCCCCTGTATCTTTTCTATTGCTCACGATACAGGCAATTCATCCCGCCACCTATAGAGGTGGGGGAATTCTTGCTTGGTTATGTTAAAAGTTCTGCGGGCGAAGCACCAGTATGTCGCTGCCCAGCTCGATGTCCCCTGTATTGATGAAACTTACTCTTGAAATGCCTACCTTTTTGCCTTTTCCGGCAGCAGTGTCCATGAACTTCTCCAGGCTGTCGATGTTTGGCAGACCGAATCCCGCTATTTCCGATCTGAAATGCATAGGGATCGCCAGCTTAGGTGTCGTCCTGTCGATAAGCTCAAGAGCCTCAAACATGTCGTATGTGTAGACTCCTCCGACCGGAACAAGCGCTATGTCGGCATCCTTTAAGAGCGCGAGATTCTCCTCAGTCAGAAGATCTTCAAATTTCTCGCCGATGTCGCCGTAGTGAACCAGCTTCTCGCCGGTCCTCTTGTTTGTGATCACATATATCCTGTTCTCGCCTCTAAGAGCGCCCTTCTCGGGATCGTGGAAAGTGTCGATATATTCCACCTTGAACGGGCTCTCTTCCTTCGGCTCGATCTTCACGTGCTCGCTGCCTGCGTGATCGTCATGCCCGTGAGAACACAGCACCTCGCTGGCCACATCCACTATCTTTCCGAAGCCCGGTACCGATCCGTATCTGTATGGGTCCAGGATTATGGAATAACCGGTCTTATCATCAAGGATCTTGAAGCACGCATGGCCTATATACTTGATTATCATGTCCTTCTCCCTTTTATCTTATGAGCGAGATGGCAGACTTTATCGTCCTTATCTCGCATACCTCGCTGCCTGCTTCATACTCGCCGTCCAGCGTCCAGTGGATGCCTTCCTCGATCTCCACATTCATGCTATGTGCCGAGTACTTTTCTATCTGATGTGACTTGAACGTTCCGCCAAGCGTGGATGCCACGATGTCGCTCAGTTCGATCAGGTCCTTAGGCATTTTAATCATGAGGACCTCCATCATGCCGTCGTTCATGTCCACGTCCAGCCTCTCAAGGTTCAGTATTCCGCCTATCGACTTGGAATTGCATATCGCGCCGAGTACGTAGTCGCCCTCATGGACCTCCTCTTTGTCCGTTCCCGGTTCGAGCGTGATCCTGGCGTGTATCGGCTTGAGGTTTGCAAGCTCGGTCACTCCGCCCATCACGTAGGCCGCATGTCCGAAAATGTTCTTGAGGTTCTGCGGCACCGAATATGTCACAGAAGTAAATGCTCCGAAGCTGGCCACGTAGCTGAAGTAGCGGTCATTGAAGCAGCCTATGTCCACGGCCCCGGCCTTTCCGTTGATTATCCTGTCCACGCATTCATGTATGTTCTTCGGCAGGCCTACCGAGCTGGCAAAGTCGTTCGTGGAACCCGCAGGTATGTAGCCTATCGGCGTCCTGAGGCCCTCGCTCAGCAGACCGTCTATCACCTCGTTCAGGGTGCCGTCTCCTCCGGAAACTACTACCAGATCCGACTCGCCGCCGTACTCTGCCGCAAAGTCCCTGGCATCGCCCTTCCCGGTCGTCATCAGCACCTGGGTCAGATATCCGGCTCCGGAAAAGCTCTCGATTATAGAGGCCATGTATTTAGGAGCCAGCATGACTCCCGCTTTAGGGTTCATGATGAACAGCAGCTTTTTTCTGTCGTGCATTATTCTTCATCCTCCGGCTCGTATTCTCTGTTGCGGGCTTCAAGTTCCTTCTCGATCCGCTCTTTTACGTTTCTCTCAGCTTCCAGCTCGGCTATCTCTCTTTCGCGTTTCTCCTCATAACCCGGGTCGAACTTTCTGGAGAACCTGACCGCCAGACTGTCGAGTGACCTGTCTGCCATGTCGTATTCGCCGATTATAAGCTTGTTCCACATCTCCTCGCCGTTGGAACCGTACTGCCTGATCAGGTACTCCTTGATCTTGGCCGGCGTAAGTCTTCCGCGGCGCATGTGGATGTCCCAGGATTTATTGAACATCATGCCTATGCAGAGCACCCAGCTTATGAGGTAGAACCACAGCATCATGGCTACGATGTTTGAGAAAGCTCCATAGATAAGGTTGTAGTTGACCGCCCTGGAGATATACAGGGAGTAGAACCACGTGACTATCATGATGCCGACCGTAGCTACTACAGCGCCCGGGAGCACAGCTCTCACAGGCACTCTTATGCGCGGCAACAGATAGTAATTCGCGAGTATTACTATAAAGAACAGCCCGCCTAAAAGAGGCGTCCTGAGATCGGAGATCAGTTGCTGAAGTTCAGGATTCTGAAGCACTCTCTTCGCAATGAGTTCGCCGTATACATAGCCGACCAGAGTCAATGCTACCACCAGTATGGAGCCGGCGGCGATCGGTATCGACTTCAGCCTCTCGGAAAAGAAGTTGAACCTGTACTTTCCATAGCTGATCGTATATGTCGTGAGTCTTGACAGCGAGAAAGCAAGTGAAGAGCTCGCCCAGAGAGCGAGGATGATCATGAAGAAGTTGGATATAGACGTTGATGACGCCCTGAAGAGTCCCTCCAGGAAGCTGCCCATCTCCGTCGACAGATGCTGCTCCAGCCAGTCCTTGATGAAGTCCATCGAGACGTCGAAGATACCAAGCACCTGCGTAAGCACGATCAGCATAGGCACAGAAGCCATGAAGAAGAAATACGCGATCTGCGCGGCAAATCCCGCATAATACTGGTCGTCAAACTGCCTCCAGAGATGGAAGCATATCTTTCTGACCCTCTTCCACGTCAGGGGCAGCTTATGATTCTCGTCGTGATCTTCACTTACTGTGTTTTCCCAGAAATCACTCATGCGTTTTATCCGAGCAGTCTTTCAAGCTCGGCAATGGCATTTGCCCTGTGGCTTATGGTGTTCTTGAAATCCGTACCAAGCTGAGCGAAGGAATTCTTATAGCCGTCCGGAATGAATACCGGATCATAGCCGAAGCCTCCGCTGCCAAGCTTCTCTTCTGCGATATGCCCGTGGCACTCGCCCTTTGCTGTCAGGATGTACCTGCCGTCCTGTTCTTTGGCGGTCTTCGGAGCGCCTTCAGGACCCGGGTATATCAGTGTGATGACTGTAACGAACTTTGCTGTCCTTTCTTCGAAAGGAACGCCCTCAAGCTCGCCCAGAAGCTTGGTGTTGTTGTCATCGTAAACGCAGCCCTCGCCCGCGTATCTCGCGCTGTAGACGCCCGGAGCGCCCCCGAGATGATCGACCATCAGGCCGGAATCATCCGCGATCACAGGGCTGTCTGCGTACTTTTCAGCCAGAGTCGGGTCAGCATGTATCATGTCCATGATAACACTTGCCTTCAGGAAGGAATTCTCCTCAAAGGTAGTGCCCGTCTCTTCTATGTCGTCGGTCGGGATACCCGCGTCATCGCGGGATATCACATGGAGCCCGTACTTCTCGAGTATGGCCCTCAGCTCGACTATCTTATTCTTGTTCTGTGATGCCAAAATCGCTGTTCTCATAACTGTTTAATTATATCATTTATCACGTGCTGCCGCCATCATCAGAGCGCATTCTATGCGCTTGCGGTGCAGCCTGCAGCCGAATTCATATACCTTGTTTATATCGCCGTTGGCGTGGTAGTTGTTGGCCGCGCAGCCTCCCGCGCAGTACAGCCTCGCCCAGCAGTTTTTGCACTTGTCGCGCGTATAGATGTTGTTTCCGTTTGTAAAGATAGCGACCGTCTCCGGATGTGTGATCCCCTCGTAGATGTTGCCGACTATCATGTCGTCATCGCCCACGAACTGGTGACATGGATAAAGATCCCCCGTCGGAGTGACAGCGAGATATTCCGTCGAAACTCCGCAGCCCGCGACCCTCTTGTAGATACAAGGTCCTCCCGTCAGATCGACTGTGTAGTGGTAGAAGCTGAAGCCCTCGCCCGCCTCTTCTCTTTTCAGCATCTCAAGAGCGAGCTTTTCGTATTCTTCAAACAACTGCGGCAGATCTTCCTCCTTGAGCGCGTAAGGTGCGTCAGGAGAAGCCACTACAGGCTCTATGGAAGTCTCCCTGAATCCGAGATCAGCCATTGCGAGCACGTCCGCCGCAAAGTCCTTGTTGTATGCAGTGTAGGTGCCGCGCATATAGTATTCGGAGCTCTTTCTGCCTGCAGCTACCGCAGGGTCGTCAGTCGTCCTTGCCTCCACAAGAGCCTTGAAGTTGTCCATGATGGCATCGTAAGTGCCCCCGCCCGACTTGCTCTTGCGCATGCGGTCGTGGGTCTCTCTTCTGCCGTCCATGCTCAGGACGACGTTTCCCATCTCACGGTTGGTGAAGTCGATGACATCTTCATCTATGAGTACGCCGTTTGTGGTCAGAGTGAAGTTGAATATCTTATTGTGTTTCTTCTCAAGCTCTCTGCCGTAGGCGACTATCTCCTTACAGACGTCCCAGTTTATAAGCGGCTCGCCGCCAAAGAAGTCCACTTCAAGATGTCTCCTGCTGCCTGAATGCTCCACCAGATAATCCAGAGCCTTCTTTCCGACCTCAGCGCTCATTATCCCGCTCTTTCCGGAATAATCACCTTTGCCCGCGAAACAGTATTCGCAGTCCATGTTGCATCCATGCGCCACGTGAAGGCATATGGCCTTGAGGACCGACTGCTTCAGCTTTATCTCGTCGGCCGCTTCCTCGAAAGGATCGGATGACCAGAGCAGGCCCTTTTCACAGAGCTCAGCGATATCATCCAGTGTCTCCTGAGATTCGTTCCGTGAAATGTCATATCGGCACGCGATCTCTGAAGCGATCTCCGCTCTCGCATTCTCGTCTTTTAGTACGCCCTTAGGGTCACCGCTTTCGTCGAGAAGCGAGATGGCGTCATAAGCCACCTCATCCAACGAGTGGACAGCTCCGCTCGCGGCGTCGACCGCCATATTGAATCCATTAAGTTTGTATAGATGTATCATATTTCCTCAGACTAAATAAAAACGGCGCTGCCTCAGCAGCGCCGCCGTAAGCTTCTTACTTCTCCTTGCGCTGCTCGCAGTGCTGATTAGCAACGCTGCAGGAAGTCTTGCTTGCAGACTGGCAGGAAGTCTGGCACTCGCCGCAACCGCCGTTTACCTTCGACTCAGCCATGTCTCTTGTTGTGATAGTCTTGATCCTCTTCATTTCCGGTTCCTCCATTTATATAGATTTTATTATTCGTTTATTTCAACCGAGAATACCGATTTTTCTTCCGGCTTTTCGGCTTTTGCTTCAGGCTTGTGCTCTGCCAGGAATGTCGGCACCTCAGGCGCCTCGAAGTCTACAGGGATCCTTGGCACTTCCTGCGTAGCGCGGTTTTCGAAACCAGGCTTTGCAGAAAAATCAGGTTCCGGGATAGGCTCCTGTACCGCTTCCTTAGGAGCAGCGGTGATCCTGAAGTCGAATACCGCTTCTCTCTTCATGTCTCTGTTGACTATCCTGATCCTGTCAGCCTTGCCGTCATTGCTGTCAGCCTTGACAAGGATGTTGCGGGATTCTCCCGCTGCGATGTCCATGGTGACTTCCTGTCCCGGAAGAGGCGGAAGATCCCAGTTTCTGGTATCAGGGTTGTATGCAGTATGGAAAAATCTTACCTTTCCTACAGTCACGTTGATGTGATAGATGCAGTCGCGGTTTACGCTCGGGAGCAGGCACTCGCTCTGCTTGTCTCCAAGCTGTCCTCTCAGGTTGACCGTGCCCTTTGCAGTCCTGTATACCAGACCTCTGTACTCGTTGCGTCTGTTGACCTGCTCGGAAACGATGACCACATCGCACGGCGCGTTGTTGATCACGTATTCCGCGGTAGTTCCTATCGAGCTGAGCATGTCCTCTTTGGAAGACTTGGTCATGATTATGAGATCAGCGCCTGTCTCACGTGCGGCTCTAGTGATGCGTACGCCCGCCTTGCCTACGCCTGAAAGCATCGAAAGTTTGTATCCTTCAAGCTCTGTGGCAATGAGCGCCAGCTTTTCGTCGAGCACCTTGATGGCTTCAGCTTCAGCTTCGGACTTTACCGAGTAGCTGAGTTTCTCATCGATCATGAGAAGCACCAGTTCCGCTTCATCAGGGCTGTAATGTGATTTGACATAATGCAGCGCTTTCAGACTGCGCTGTGTTTCTTCGATCGGAAGAAGTATCTTCTTCATCTTTTTACCCCTTTTATGTGTTTGGTCGTCATATTTTTGCACTTTATTCTACCACATATGCGGCATCATTTCAAAAACCTCGAGTTAAGTGTAAGTATAAATATCTCGAGTATCGCATAAAGCACAAGATAGTCGTCATCGTATGAGAGGATGAGGTCGTTACGGCACCAGCCTTCGTTATCGAACTGCAGGCTCGGTGAGCCTCCGATCACCGCCTTCAGCTCCCCATCGTGTTCAACGGTATAGTTGCAGGACACCTTGGCTCTCATGCATGACGGGAAGATATTCACGCGGAATTCTCCCTCCTCAGTGCTGCAGATGAAGCCTTCCTGTTTGCCGTCCTTGAACCTCTTTATCTCGCCGTAGTGCTCGCCGTTGGCGAACATCTCGTAGCCTGCCATGTCGAGAACGATACCCTTGCCGTCAAAGGCATGCGGCATCACGGATGCCATCTCGCTGCCGTCGGAATCGAGTACGGCTGACCTGAACGGGCTGTATGAGTGCTCCACCTTCAGCACCTCTTCTCCATCGGAGTTCCTTAGATATCCGTCGCTGGAGTTGTGGTAGTAGAAAGTGAAGAAGTCGAGGCTGTCAGGCACCTCCGCGTTTCTGTCCGCCGAGAGCTTCTCAACGATCTCCATGAGATGCTTCACCAGCATGACGGCTGCCAGCTTGAAGCCTGCGAATATGGCGTATCTCTCAGGCGTGACCTCTGCCTCTGCCGTGTTGACGAGGTCGCTGAATCTGTATTCATCTTCCTCTCCCCTGATGATGTTTTCTATCAGGGTAAGGTGCTTGATGCTGAGGCTGTTTTTTACGCGAGAGATGACCACACAGTCCTTGAACTTTCCCGGTCCGAAGACTATGCTGTCCCCCTCATAGCCCTTGTGTCCGGCTATCCACGGCTTGCCGAACGGCGTGTCGATGTCTTTTATCTTTTCATAGAGCTCATCGATGCCAAGATCGGTCTTCACCACCTTCTCATATATGCTGCGGTCATTGAACTTTCCGCCTCCGCGCGTCCAGAAGATGCCGAAAGCGAGCAGCATAACAATGCCTCCCATGATGAACTTTCCAACGCTCAGCATAAGAAGACCCATGAGGACGGTCAGTACGCCTATGGCTGTCATGGCCCTGTCTTGCTTCATATACCCTTTACTCTCCTTTTATATCGCAGCCTTATGAGAGCAGCGCGTCGACTGCGTCTCTTACGGCCTTGCGGTTCTCTTCTGCCTTTTCAGGCGTGTCGCCCTTGACCATTACGTATGTCTTGATTTTAGGCTCTGTTCCGGAAGGTCTTACCGCAACAGCGCATCCGTCAGCAAGGTTGTAGAAGAGTACGTTGCTCTTTGTGAAGCCCGGAACGTCTCCGAGATAGTCCGTGACGCTTTCGACCTTGAGGCCGATCTCCTCAGGAGCGTTCTCTCTGATGCGGGCCATAACGGCTTCTCTCTTCTCGGCTGAATCGAATCCCGCGAATACCGTGGATTCGGTGTTCTCGATGAACCATCCGTATTTCTCATACAGAGCGATAAGTCCGTCGTATACCGACATGCCTCTGGCCTTATACCAGCATGCCATCTCCGCCATCATCATGGCCGCATAGACAGCATCCTTGTCTCTCGCATACGATCCGCCCAGGAACCCGATGCTCTCCTCGAATCCGAATACGAAGTTCTCGTCGCCGTTCTCTTCATGCTCTTTTATCTTCTCGCCTATGAACTTGAAGCCTGTAAGGACTTCGTACATCTTGACGTTGTTGTAGTCCGCTATCTTGTTGGCCATTACGGTCGAAACGATGGATTTGCAGACGAACGGGTTCTTAGGCATGGTGCCGAGCTCTTTCCTGACCGTGAAGATGTAGTCCATCATCAGGCAGGCTTCCTGGTTTCCGGTGAGGATCTTATAATCGTCTCCGGCCTTTACTACCGCTCCGCATCTGTCGCTGTCAGGGTCGACTCCGATGACCAGCTCAGCGCCGTTCTTCTTCGCGTATTCGATGGCAAGAGCAAAGCCCTCTGTGTTCTCAGGGTTAGGCGACTTGACCGTCGGGAAGTTGCCGTCCGGGATCATCTGCTCTTCTACAAGGATGATGGCGCCGTAGCCCTGGCGCCTTAAGATCTCAGGCACCAGCTTGTAGCCCGCGCCGTGGAACGGTGTGAAGACTATCTTCATCTCCTTGGCGACCTGATCGATGTACTTTCTTGTGACCGAAGTCTCCATGACTCTCGAGATGTAGACTTCATCCATCTCATCACCGAGTATCTCGATGATGGCGTCTTCTACAGCTTTCTTATAATCCGTGGTCTTTACGTCCTTGAAGATGTCGACCTTTGCAATCTCTGCCGATACGACGTCAGCGTGCTCAGGTCCAAGCTGGGCTCCGTCAGCCCAGTAAGCCTTGTAACCGTTGTATTCCTTAGGGTTGTGGCTCGCGGTGATGTTGATGCCGGCGATCGACTTCGTCTCTCTGACCGCAAATGAAAGCTCCGGTGTCGGGCGCATGTCGTCAAAGATATATACCTTGATGCCGTTTGCTGCCAGAACAGACGCTGCTTCTTCCGCGAAGAGCCTGGAGTTCAGTCTCGAGTCGTGAGCGATGGCTACACCGTTGCCCTCCTTCGAATCTCCGCCTATCTGTCCGCCGTTGGCGATCACCAGATTGGCAAGGCCCTGTGTCGCGTATCTAACTGTGTAAACATTCATGCATCCGATGCCGGCTCCCATGATGCCTCTGAGGCCCGCGGTACCGAAGGTGAGCATGGCCTTGAACCTGCCCTCTATCTCCTCCTCCTTGCCCTCAAGCGCTCTGAGTTCTTCCTTGGTCTTCTCGTCGACTACGTCGGACGCCAGCCAGTATTCGTACTCTTCTCTGTAAGTTCTCATGTCTTTCCTCGCCTTTCTGTTTTTTATGATCTAACCAACTTCTTCGAATTGTGAATTATATAGTTCAGCGTATGCGCCTCCCTTTGCGAGCAGCTCATCGTGCGTGCCCTGCTCTACGATGTCGCCGTGTTCCATTACAAGTATAAGGTCAGCGTTGCGTATTGTCGAGAGCCTGTGCGCGATAATAAAGCTCGTTCTGTCCTCAGTGAGGGCGTCCATAGCCTTTTGTATCTCTTCCTCTGTCCTGGTATCTACCGACGAAGTCGCCTCGTCGAGTATCAGGAGCCGCTTGTCAGCCAACACGGCGCGCGCTATGGTAAGCAGCTGCCTCTGGCCTTCCGAAATGTTTGTGGCATCCTCGTTGAGGATCATCTTGTATCCGCCCGGAAGAGCCTTGATGAAGTGGTGCGCCTTCGCGGTCTTTGCCGCGTGGATTATCTCCTCGTTGGTGGCGCCTTCTCTTCCGTAAGCGATATTTTCCTTTATGGTGCCGCTGAAGAGCCATGTGTCCTGGAGCACCATCGCGAAGTTATCGCGCAGCTCCTTTCTGGTGAACTGTCTTATGTCATGGCCGTCTATGAGTATGGCCCCTCCGTCCACGTCGTAGAACCTCATAAGCAATTTTACCATAGTCGTCTTGCCCGCGCCCGTAGGACCTACGATCGCTATCTTCTGGCCCGGCTTAACTGTTGCGCTGAAGTCCTTGATGACCGGCTGGTCCTTCTTGTATCCGAACCTGACATGCCTGAACTCTACGGCGCCCTTTATCTCGCCCATCTCGTCCTCGGCTCCCGGCGCATCTATCTCTTCATCCTCATCAAGGAACTCAAATACACGCTCCGCGGCTGCTGCCATCGACTGCACCTGGTTCATGATCTGCGCTATGTCCTGGATTGGCTGGCCTATGTTCTTTACGTACTGTACAAAGGCCTGGATGTCGCCTACACCTATGGCTCCCTTGACGCAGAAGACGCCTCCGGCTACAGCGACCGCGGCGTAGCCCAGATTGCTGACGATACGCATAAGAGGCCTCATAAGGCCGGAGAGGAACTGCGATTTCCACGCGGATTCATAGAGCTTCTCATTGGCCTTGTCGAATTCCTCAGTGACCGCTTCTTCCCTGTTGAAAGCCTTGACCACCAGATGCCCGGAGAATGTCTCCTCTACCTGGCCGTCGATGATGCCCAGGTATTTCTGCTGGGCTGCGAAGTGCTTCTGCGATACTTTGATGAGAAGTCCCATCACCAGAGCAGAAAGCGGTATGACCAGCAGGGCTATGAGTGTCATGGTGACGTTGATGGTAAGCATCACGACCACTATGCCCACCATGCTGATTATCGCCCAGATGAAATTGGATATGCTCTGGGAAAGCGACTGGCCGAGAGTATCTACGTCGTTTGTGATACGCGATAAGATCTCGCCTGTCTGGACGCGCTCAAAGTAGCCTATAGGCATGCGGTTTATCTTCTCTGAGATATCGCGGCGCATCCTGTAGACTATCTTCTGAGTGATGTTGGTCATGATCAGGGCCTGGATGTACTGCGCGAAAGCACCAATGAAGTACAGTGCCGCAGTCAGCAGAAGCACGCGCGCGACAGCGGCAAAGTCTATGCCGCCGGTGCCATGAATCTTATTCATGACACCCTCTGCGAGCAGAGTGGTCGCGCGCCCCATCACCTTAGGGCCTACCGTCTCAAAGATGGTAGCGAGCGCAGCCACTATAATGACCACGACAATGGCGTACTTGTACGCGCCCATGTAGCTGAGCGTGTCAGTTATCGCCTTGCGGAAGTTCTTAGGCTTCTCACCCGGCGCCAGGATGCTGCTAGGGCCGTTGCCGCGCCTTCTCTGGCGCGATCCGTCGCCCTGTCCTGTCTGCTCTTCAGCTTCCTGATCAGGCTTTGCCTCGTATTCTGTTTTCGGCTTTTTGTCTTCGCCCATTTACTACGCAAGCGCTGCCTCCGACAGCTGGGATATGGCTGTATCCCTGTAAATATCGCAGTTCTTCATGAGTTCTGCGTGTGTTCCCTTGCCTACTATCCTGCCCTCGTCCAGCACGATTATCTGCTCGGCGTGCAGTATGGTTCCGACTCTTTGCGCGACTATGATGCGCGTAGTGCCCTCCGAATGCTCCGCCAGCGCTCTTCTGAGCGTGACATCCGTCTTCATGTCTAGAGCAGAGAAAGAGTCATCGAATATCATGATCTTTGGCTTCTTGACCACTGCCCTTGCGATAGCCAGCCTCTGCTTCTGACCGCCCGAAACATTGGCGCCGCCCTGCGACACTTCTCTGTCAAAGCCCTCAGGCCTCTCATCTATGAACTCTGTCGCCTGAGCTATGTCCGAAGCGAACCTGACCTCTTCATCAGTCGCGTCTTCATCGCCCCAGCGTATGTTTTCCGCAACAGTACCGGAGAATAGAATGCCCTTCTGCGGCACGTAGCCTATCTCGTCTCTCAGCGACTGAAGCGTCACGTCCCTTACATCCTTGCCGCCAACAGTCACGCGTCCCTCGGTCGCGTCAAAGAACCTTGGTATCAGATTTATCAGAGTAGTCTTGCCGCAGCCCGTCGCTCCTATGATGGCTGTCGTCTCGCCCTCCTTCGCAGTAAAATCGATGTCCGTCAGGACATTCTCCTCCGCGTCAGGATATCTGAACGAAACG
>JBGUME010000303.1:0-10889 GCA_045116695.1 Anaerovoracaceae bacterium
CAATATGACCCTGGATACCTTGAGACCGCCGCCTGTGCTCCCCGCGCACGCTCCGACGAACATCAGGAACACGAGCAGGGTGCGTGAATACTGAGGCCATGTGTCAAAGTCCATGGTGCCAAAACCTGTGGTAGTGATGATAGATGATACGGCAAAGAATGAATGACGGACAGCCTGATGGATACTGCCATACAGGCTGTTTATATTTGCGGCGATAGTGATGACTGAAAAGGCGACAAAACCGAGATACCAGTGAAGCTCTTCACTGCTCAATGCCGTCCTGAAGCGTTTCATCAGCATCAGAAAGTACAGGTTGAAGTTTACTCCGAAGAGCAGCATGAACACTCCTATGACCACTTCAAAGTACTCGTTGTCATAGAAGCCGATGCTTGCGCTGTGATTTGAGAAGCCGCCTGTACCGGCTGTTCCGAACACATTGATCAGGCCATCATAGAGCGGCATTCCGCCAGCCATCAAAAGGACCAGCATGAGCGCGGACATTGCGATATATATCCCGTAAAGGATGCCGGCTGTGTCACGCATGTGAGGTACCAGCTTGCCGGAAGAAGGTCCCGGGGACTCAGCCCTCAGGAGGTGCATGCTGCGCTTGCCTCCCAGAGGTATGATGATCATTCCAAACACGAGTATGCCCATGCCGCCTACCCAGTGAGTGAAACTGCGCCAGAACAGCATTGATTTGTCGAGAGCCTCTATATCCGTCAGGATGCTTGCGCCGGTAGTAGTGAAACCGGACACGGTCTCAAAGAAAGCATCGACAGGATTCGGGATCTGGCCGCTGATGACAAAAGGCAGGCAGCCGAAAAGACTCAGCATGATCCAGGACAGGCCGGTTATGGCAAATCCCTCGCGCGCGTAGATCGTGTTCGCCGCAGGTTTCACAAGAAGAAGCAGCACTCCGGCTGCTGTAGCGGCACAGATCGCGATGAGAAACGCGACAACAGAAGCCTCCTCATGATAGATCAACCCGACGATGACGGGGATGAGAAGCAGGCCTGCTTCGATCAGCAATATCAGTCCGACTGTATGTAGTACTACCTTTGTTTTCATGTGTTATTGAAGGATCATTGAAAGATCCGTCAGTTGCTTTATCGTTGTTGCTATGACCACGTGGTCGCCTTGCTCTATGGTGTCGCTGCCGCCCGGGATGATGACTTTGCCCCTGCGCAGTATCGCGCACAGGATAACGCCTTCTCTTGTCTTAAGATCCCTGAGAGGCACGCCCGTAAGTGTGCCATGATCTTCATGGACCATGAATTCCAGCGCCTCGGCAGTGCCCTCGGCTATGCGGTAGAGAGTCTCAACGTTGCTGCCGCCGGCATTTTCCTTTGCGCGGACATAGCTGATTATACGGCTTGCCACTATGTCACGCGGACAGACAACGCTGCCCACGCGTTCTATATCTACGAGATCCAGCATGCTGCTTTTTGAGATTTTTGTAACGACTTTAGGGACTCCCTCGCGGTGTGCGTACATGCCCATTAGCATGTTGACCTCATCCGTGCCTGTGAGGGCGACAAAGGCGTCCGCGTCGCTGAGGCCTTCCTCATCGAGTATATCGCGGTCTGTGCCGTCTGCATTGATGATGAGCTGTCCCGGTACCGCCTGATTGAGCGTCTCCGCGTTTGCTGCATTGCTTTCTATTACAACGGACTGCATGCCCACTTCACGCATCATGCGCAGCAGGTAGTAGGTGATCATGCCAGCGCCGATTATCATTACATGCTTAGGCATACGGCTTCTGATGCCGCAGAGCTTAAGGAAGAGCTCGGTCTCCTTCGGATCAGCGGCAAAACTTATAAGATCGCCGGTCCTGAGGGTGGCATTGCCGTCAGGAATGACAGTGTTTCCGTCACGCCTTATGGCGCATACCAGAGCTTTTGACTTGTATTTTCTTGACAGCTCCTGCAGAGTCATAGATGTGGCCGGACCTTCTTCAGTCAGACGGAATTCAACCATCTGGAACAGACCGTGACCGAAGGATTCCACGGACATCAGCCCCGGGAACCGAAGCACGGAGAAGATTTCCTGAGCTGCGTACAGCTCAGGGTTTATCGTCATGGAAAGTCCCATGTCCTCGGCAAATATTTCTATTTCATCAGCGAGCTCATGCTTGCGCACGCGGGCGATCGTATGTGAAGTGCCAAGCTTCTTGGCGAGCAGGCAGCAAAGCATATTGACCTCATCGCTGTTTGTGGCGGCGATGACCAGATCAGCGGTGCCTACACCGGCTTCAAGCAGTACCTTGCGGTCTGCTGCGTTACCTGCAAGGCACAGCACATCAAAACTGTTCTGCAGGTCCATGAGCTTTTTTTCGTTACGGTCTATGGCGACTATCTGGTGGCCTTCCGCCGTCAGCTGCTCTACGAGCAGGCTTCCCACCTTGCCGGTACCGATCACGACTATCTTCATATTATTGCCTCACAATCCGTGGATATCCGTTATAATGTGTATATGATAATACTTCCCGAGTGATTAAACCATAAAAGAAGCGTAAAAAGATACCACAAAAATTATGTCCGATAAAAGGTTGGCATTTGGAATACTCGCTCACGTTGACGCCGGCCAGACCACTTTGTCGGAAGCTTTGCTGTACACGACAGGAGAAATAAGGAAACCGGGAAGGGTGGATCACGGGGATTCATACCTTGACGATGACTCGATAGAAAGAAACCGCGGTATCACCATATTCTCAAGACAGGCTAAGTTCATGGCAGGGGGCGCTGAGGTGACACTTATAGACACACCGGGTCACGTGGACTTTGCGGCCGAAATGGAGAGGTCTCTGTCCGTTTTGGACTACGCGCTTCTGGTGGTGAGCGGATCCGAGGGCGTGCAGGCGCATACAAAGACGCTTTTCAGGCTCCTGAAAGAAAGGGGTATCCCGGTCTTTGTATTTGTCAACAAGATGGACATTGCTGTGAGACCTAAAGAAGACATACTGGCACAAATGGCTTCGGAACTTGAAGCGGGCATGGTCGATTTCAGCGGAGCAGCGGAGAGGACAGATACATTCACGGACGCGGTGACTCTTTATTCACCTGAACTGGCGGAGATCGTTCTTGAAGGCGGAATGCTTTCTGATGATCAGATAGCCGATGCTGTGCTGAAGGGAGAGATCATTCCTTGCATGTTCGGATCGGCTCTTAAGATAGAAGGTATCGACGGGCTCATAGAAGTGATAGGAAGATATACCAAAGCACCAGAATACGGCAGTGAGTTTGGCGCGAGAGTTTTTAAGATAGCTGATGCCGAAGACGGGGAACGTCTGTGTTTCATCAAGGTGACCGGAGGAGAACTGAAGGTGAGGGACAAGGTGAAGGTGAACTCCGCTTCCGGCGAAGAGAGGGAGGAGAAGGTCAATCAGATAAGGCTTTACTCCGGCAGCCGCTGCGTCAATACCGACTCCGCAGCGGCCGGCACGGTCTGTGCCGTGACGGGGCTCGGACGACCCCTGCCGGGAGACGGACTTGGATGCGAAAAACCGCTCAGCGGCAGCAGTATCAAGCCTTTCATGGTATATACGGTCAATGGCCCTGAAGGTATGGATCCGTATCTTCTGATGAAAGACCTTACGGTGCTGACTCAGGAAGACCCTATGCTCAATGCGGCTCGCAGGGCAGATGGGACTTTAGAGATAAGGCTTATGGGTCAAGTTCAGCTCGAGGTACTGCAGACTGTGATCAGGGACAGATTCGGCTATGATGTAAGCTTCGGGTCGGGCGACGTGCTGTACCTTGAGACCATCGATGATACATTTGAGGGGATGGGGCACTTTGAACCTCTTAGGCACTACGCAGAAGTGCACCTTATAGTCGAACCGGCTGAGCGCGGCAGCGGCATCGTCATCACCAGCATGGTCCCGGAGGATGATCTTTCACTCAACTGGCAGCGCCTTATAATGACCCACCTGGAGGAAAAGGAACACAGAGGTGTTCTGACAGGGGCGCCTGTTACGGATATAAAGATAAGTCTTGCCGCCGGAAGGGCGCATGACAAACATACAACAGGAGGAGACTTCCGCGAAGCGACATACAGGGCGGTAAGACACGCGCTGATGCAGGCGCGTTCCGCCGGAAAGGCCGTGCTGCTTGAACCGTGGTGTGAATATGAGATGGAACTGCCGGCACGTAGCGTCGGACGGGCCATGACAGATATAAAGCAGATGGGCGGCAGCCAGGATGCCCTTGAGCAGACAGGCGATACGGCGAAAATAAAAGGCCGTGTACCTGCAAAGGAGATATCCGGTTACCAGCTGATCCTGGCAGGATATACCGGCGGCGAAGGAAGACTGTCGGTTTCGCCGGGTGGATATGACATCTGTCACGACTCCGCAAAAGTCATAGAGCAAAAGGCATATGAGCCGGAAAGGGATATCGATAATCCGGCTGATTCCGTCTTTGTGAATCACAACGGCAGCGACATAGTAAAATGGGATGAAGCCGCGGAACACATGCACATCGGCAGCGTCCTGAAGCGCAGGAATGAGGCGGCAGCGGCATCCGCGGGATATGCCCCTCAAAGAAGCGCGGGTGATAATGAGATCATAGATGCCAAAGAGGCGGCTCGAAGGAGAGCAAAGGCTGAAAAGGAACTGCGCAGTATTTTTGAGCGCACATACGGGGTCTCGAAGGAGATCCGCCGCAGGGAAGCGACAGAAAAGGACTACAGGAAAAAGCCGGAGCTTTCCGAAGAGGAAGCTGCCCGCAACGAGGCGCGCAATCAGGAGATAAAAGCGCGGCATGAAAGAAAGACGGACAGGACAGATGACAGGCCGCCGCTCATCCTCATAGACGGCTACAACCTCATATTCGCGGACCCTTATCTCAAAGAACTATCAGCCATCGACATGGGCTCGGCCAGAGACCAGCTGATCGACAGGGTAAGCAATTACGCGGGGTATACAGGCTGCGAAACAGTGATGCTTTTTGACGCCTATAACGTGCCGTTCGGTACGGGCCATGAAGAGGTCATAAACGGCATCAGGATCGTGTTCACCGCGGAGGATGAACCGGCTGACATACGCATGGGCGTTATGGCCGCGGGCAGCAGGGACCGGCAGGTCTATGTTGTCACATCCGACAACCTTGTACAGACAGACGCCTGGGCGCATGGAGCCCTCAGGATATCCTCACGGGAGTTCCTGGACATGCTCGGCCGCACGGAAGAAGAGATACGCTCTCATCTGTGACAATCGATTGATTTAAACCCCGGCGGGTGCTATCTTTTTCTCATGGACCCGAGGGCGAAATCGACCGGGACAAATAAAACATGACAATAAAATGAAAGGACATATACAGCAATGAAAAGGAACCTCAAAACTATCTTTGTGATCCTGATGTCAGTATCGCTGATGATGCTCGCGGGCTGCGGAGGAGGCAGCACGGAGCCTGAGCCGGAAGAACCAGAAACAACAAAGGTGGAAGGCATCGGCATTCATCACGCGGAGATAGACATCGCTGATTACGGAACAGTCAGCGTCGAGCTCGACGGAGACACTGCCCCGATAACCGTGCAGAACTTCATGGATCTCGCAAACAGCGGTTTCTATGACGGACTCACGTTCCACCGTATCATAGACGGGTTCATGATCCAGGGCGGAGACCCTAACGGCAACGGCACGGGCGGGTCAGACAATAACATTGTCGGAGAATTCGCGGAAAACGGATACGAGAACAACATAGAGCATGTCAAGGGAGTCATATCCATGGCAAGGGCGCAGGATCCTAACAGCGCCAGCTCGCAGTTCTTCATCATGGTAGCGGACGCTCCGTACCTTGACGGACAGTATGCCGCTTTCGGACACGTGACATCCGGACAGGAAATAGTCGACAAGATCGCCGCGGACGCGAAGCCACTGGACAGCAACGGCACGATCGCCACGGAAGATCAGCCGGTCATAACAACAATCAGGATCATAGACTGATCAACGATAAAACTATTCTTTAATTGAAAGGAGAAAGACAATGATAAAGGAGTTTAAGGAATTCATCAGCAAGGGCAATGTAATGGACATGGCAGTAGGCATCATCATCGGCGGAGCATTCACGGCTATCGTGAACGCACTCGTTGAATCCATCCTCATGCCTATCATAGGAGTGATCAGCGGAGGAAAGAGCGTAGCTGACATGTCGGTCATGGTGGGCAACGCGGCCATCGGATACGGAGCGTTCATACAGGCCATCATTGATTTCCTGCTGATCGCATGGGTACTCTTCGTGATCATCAAGGCGCTCAACAAGGCCAAGGCAAAACTCGAGGCAGAGAAGGCGGAAGCTCCTGCAGAGCCTGAACCTACACCCGCAGACATCGAACTGCTGACAGAGATCCGCGACCTGCTCAAGGAGAAGAAGTAATAAGCACCCGATAAAAAGAAAAGAGGGCGTTATGGACAAAGAAAGACAGGAGAGATACATAGAGAACTTCCGCAGACTCATCAGATGCGAGACTGTATCTGATCCGGAATGCGGGAGCCCTCCGGAGAACTTCGAAAAGTTCAGGGAGCTTCTGTGGGAAATGTTCCCTAATATCCGCAAGGCGTGTGAGCTGGAGATAATAGACGGCGCCATACTGCTCAAGTGGAAGGGCAGCGGCAACACAAAAATGCCGGTGCTTTTCATGAACCACCACGACGTTGTACCGGCAAGAACAGAGGACTGGAAATACCCTCCGTTCAGCGCTGAGATCGCTGACGGAAAGATATGGGGACGCGGTACTCTTGATGACAAGGGCGGCACCTGGGCGATGTTCCAGGCGGCCGATGAGCTTGCTGCGGAGGGCTTTATACCTGCGCGCGACATCTATTTTGAAAGCAACTGCAACGAAGAGACGTTTGGGGCCGGCGCGCGTGCCGTAGCTAAAAAGCTGTATGACCAGGGCATAAGGTTTGAAATGGTCTTTGATGAGGGAGGAGACATAGTCTGCGAACCGATCAGCGGAGCCCAGGGAACCTTCGCGATGATAGGCGTTGGAGAGAAGAGCGTTGTCAACATGAAGTTTACGGCCAGATCCTCCGGAGGCCACGCCTCAACGCCTGAGAAAAACACGCCGATCGTAAGGCTGGCCAAATTCATAGCATATGTTGAGAGGCATCAGGTATTTGAAGTCGAACTGGCTGCGGCCCTGGCGGAGATGCTTAAGATCATAGCGCCGCACATGGGCAAAACCGGAAAGCTCATGGAGAAGGCCGACAAGTACAGAAAACAGCTCGGAAGACTCATGCCGATGCTCGGAGCGGCTACCGGAGCGATGGTGTCGACCACCATCGCATTCACGATGGCAGGCGGAGGGGAAGCCGTGAACGTGATCCCGTCCGAAGCCTGGGTGATAGGCGACATGAGATGTTCTCACCATCAGGGCAAGGAGGCGTCGATCAAGGCTATAAGCAAGATCGCGAAAAAGTTCGGTGTTGAAGCCGAGGTCATTCAGGAAGAGCCTGAATCGAGGCTCGCGGACTTCAGGGGAGATGCATTCAGGCTGGTAAAACAGGCTGTTATGAATACAGTGCCGGGCGTAGACGCCTGCGCGCCGTACATAATGACCGGAGGCTCGGACTCGAGATTCTTCGATATAGTCAGCAATCAGTGCATAAGGTTCCTGCCGTTTATCATCGACAAAGAACAGATGGATTCGATACATGGTGTCAACGAGTGCGTAAGCATCGATACTCTGGTGCCTGCAGTCGATTACTACAGATACATGTATCAGCACGTCTGATCTGAGAGGAGCTGACAGATGGCAGGCAAGGGCAGGAGAGACAACAGCGACGGCATCAACATAGGCGCGAGGTCGTTTCTCATAGCCATCGGGATAATCTTCATCCTGATGGTGGCTACCTACGTGCTTACGCTTGTGATACCGGGCGGAGAATACGCCAGGATAGTAGATGAGTCGGGACATACGGTCATAGATACCGATGCCGGATTCCATTATGTGGAAGGAGGCATCCCGTTCTGGAAGTGGCTGCTTTCACCGTTTCTGGTGCTTGGGGCGGAGGGCTCCGGCACCATCATTGCCGTACTCATATTCCTGCTGGTCATAGGAGGAGTGTTCAACTCTCTTACTGCATGCGGCATGATGAACTACATGCTGGGCAAGATAGTCGACAGGTTCGGTGACGTCAAGTACAGGCTGATGGCCGTCCTGATATTCTTCTTCATGGCTCTGGGTTCACTGGTCGGATCATTTGAAGAAGTTATTCCTATGGCGCCTATAGTAGTGGCGCTTGCGGTGGCTCTCGGATGGGACTCCGTAACGGGCATAGGCATGTCGCTTCTGGCGACGGGCTGCGGATTTGCCGCGGGTATCGCCAACCCGTTCACCATAGGAGTCGCTCAGAGTCTCGCAGGCCTTCCTATGTTCAGCGGCATGTGGCTGAGGGCGCTTTCATTCATCCTGATCTACGCCTTGCTTCTGTGGTTCGTAAGACGCTACGCTCTTAGAATAGAGAAGCCGGCTGGAGAAGTCACGGCGGGCATAGAGTATACACAGGACGGACGCATGGACAAAGGCCTCAAAGTCTTTGCGGTCATACTCGGCATTGGCATAGCCATAGTGCTGAGTTCGGGATTTATCAGGGCGCTTCAGGACTACACCATGATAATCGTGGCGCTGATGTTCCTGTCGGCAGGGATAGCGTCGGTACTCATATCCGGCACCGGCCTTAAGGAACTCGGCAGGACTTTCCTGAACGGGATAATAGCAATAGCCCCGTCCATACTCATGATTCTTATGGCGTCTTCGATCAAGTACACCATGGTTGAGGGAAAGATACTCGATACGATACTGTTCAGAGCGGCCGGCATGGCGGGAAGCATGTCCAAGGCGGGAGTCGTACTCTTCATTTACGCGATATGCCTGGTGATGAATTTCTTCATCTCATCAGGCTCGGCCAAGGCATTCCTGCTCATACCTATCATCGCGCCGCTTGCTCAGCTGTTTGGCATCAACATGCAGCTGGCCATAGTCGCCTTCGCTTTCGGCGATGGCTTCAGCAATGTCATATATCCAACGAACGCGGGGCTGCTCATTACTCTCGGACTGTCCGATGTGAGCTACGGCGAATGGTTCAGATATTCCTGGAAGTTCCAGACGCTGAATCTCATTCTTACATCTGCGATACTGATGTTTGGTCTCGCGGTCGGATACTAGAGGTTTTCATATGAACAAATACGAAAAGGACAATATAGAAAGGCTCAGACCTTATCTTGGAGAATGCACCGTATTGCTGAAAAGGAACGGTGCTTTTCCGCTTGATGGGCCTTGCAGGATCGTTGCCTGCGGAAGCGGCGTAAGAGATACCGTCAAGGGCGGCACGGGATCGGGCGAGGTCAATTCCCGTTATTTCGTGAGCGTCGAACAGGGACTGAAAGACGCCGGCTTTACCATAACCAATCCGTTCTGGTCTGACATGTTCAGACCGTTCAACGAGAGGGAAAAGGAGAAGAGACGCTCTGAGATATTCAAAAAGTCCCGCAAGGAAAAGATAAACATCTTTGCTGCGTCCATGGGAGCAGTAGTTAAGCAGCCGGAATACCTGATCCCGCTTGACTATTCAGCTGACGCGGCCGTGTATGTAGTGTCGAGGATATCCGGCGAGGGCAACGACAGGCTGGCGGAGAAGGGTGACCTGCTTCTGACCGACAGCGAAGTGCGGGATATCATCATGCTCAACGCGCGTTATGAGAAATTCATGCTTGTGATCAATACCGGAGGGCCGGTCGACCTTTCACCTGTGATGGGAGTAGGCAACATCCTGGTGCTCTCCCAGCTTGGTGTAGAGACAGGCGCGGCTCTTGCCGACATACTTCTCGGAAAGGCGTATCCGTCCGGCAAGCTCACCACCACATGGGCTGCGACAGAAGATCTCTGTACTGCAGGCGACTTCGGAAGAAGAGATGACTGCCGCTACAGAGAGGGCATATTTGTCGGATACAGATATTATGACGCCTTCGGATTCGAGCCGATGTTCCCATTCGGATACGGACTCGGCTATACCGACTTTGAGACAGGCAATGTAAAAGTAAAGGCAGACGGATCCTCAGTTGAGGTATCCGCAAAGATCACGAATACAGGCAGCTTTGCCGGCAAGGAAACTCTTCAGGTCTACATTTCATGCCCTCAGGGAAGGCTTGGAAGAGAAACGAAGAGCCTCGCGGGCTTTGCAAAGACAGAAGAACTGGCGCCGGGAAATAGCGCCACGGTAACTGTCAGCTTTGACATAAGAGAACTAGCCGCTTTTGATACCAAAGCGGCATCATACATACTTGAAAAGGGCGAGTACATCGTTCTGGCGGGCCCGGACAGCAGGGCTGCGGAACCGGCGGCGATCCTCACCCTTAATGATGACTTCATCGTAAGACGTTCAGCAAGGCTGTTTGAGGGCGCTGATTTCGATGACCTGAGAAGCCCCGGCATAAGGGACTTTGATACAGCAGGGCTTCCGGTCATTGCGCTTGACCTCTTGGGATGCGAGACAAAGCTTCCGGGAAAGTGGAGAGCAGGCGTGACGGACGACAGCATACTGGACAGCTTTACGGCAGAAGAACTGGCTTTCCTGAATGTGGGAAACTTTGATCCCGACAAGTTCAGCATAAGCAGCGTGATAGGCGACTCTGCCCAGAGCGTAGCCGGAGCGGCGGGCGAATCGACCGTACTGTTCCGGAACAGAGGTCTCGGCAGTATCATCATGTCCGACGGGCCTGCGGGTGTAAGGATAGCGCGCAAGTACTATGAAGACGCAAAGGGCAAACACATTATCGGATCGGCAATCCCTGAATCAATGACGGACATGCTGCCTAACGCTCTCAGGGCAGTGCTTATGAGAGAGACAAAACCGGGCAAGGGAGCGCAGCTGATAGAACAGTACTGCA
>JBGUME010000304.1:0-3381 GCA_045116695.1 Anaerovoracaceae bacterium
AAACACCGAACACCCTTATGGCTTCAACAAGAACTGCATGGTCACGGGAGTCACCGCAGACACTGATGAAGTGTTTAAGTATCTGAATAATTTCGAGGAGAAAGATGACGGGTACGGTTGGTATTATCGCGCAAAGGATCATGGAAAAGGAGAAACGGGCTCGATGGAGTTTACTGTAACATACATCGATCTCGATGAAGAGGTTCCGGAAGGAGGTTCGCCGAAAGAGAATACATATACATATACACTGAATATCGTCGACGATGTATATGATGTGTGGTTTAACAGCGAAGGATCCCGCTACAATGGACTGCCTGGAGATACCTTTGAACTGTCTGCGGACGGCAAGCATGAGTTCTTTGATGAAAATGGAGATCAGGTAAATGATCTGGACGGATATCACTTCGAGTGGAGTATCACACGCGGTGATGACTTCGCAACGCTTACAGTAAATGAAGAGGATTCATCAAAGGCTACACTGGAGTTCAAAGGCGTGGAGGATCTGGACAAGATATTAGGTGAAGGCTGGCGATGGAACCTTGATGAAGAAATCGATGTCAGAGTAGACCTTGTAAAGGATGAAGAGGAAAATCAGGGCAATGGCGTGATCGGATTCTTCGCTAATCTTCTGGGCCTTGGAGATGACGGCGTTGTTGCCAGCAAAGAAGAAGACTTCAGGCTGCATAACTGGTACGCAGAACTCTATCCTCTCAGTCTGGAAGATCTGGGTCTCGGAAAGAGTCTGCAGACGTCATTTACGATCCGCGAATACTCTTTGTTCAACGAAGGTAACACTGACGGAGAGGGATTTAACAGTATTACACCGGATAGCTATAGATTTGATTTCGATCCAAATGCCTTCGATATAACGTACAAGAGAATGGGCGAAGAAGGCAGTGAGCCAACAGTAACTGCTGTTACGGGTTGGGAAGAAATCAATAATGAAGAAATCGCTCACAACGAGAACGGAGATTTCACGATCAAAAGAAAGGGAGATTGGGAAACAGAGATCCGCGTTGAAGCAGTATGGCAGAGAGACGGTGACTGGATCGATCAAAGAGAGCAGCATTATCACTTCGACAGAATAGACAACAATATCGAGTTCAACAGACACGATATAGATTTGTTTACGGATCTTTACACATATCTGTCAGACAATCCGGAAGCAGAGGTCGAATACCGGCACGTCCTGAATACCGGAGAGGTTCTCGGCGGTGACTGGGATGATAATTATGACTGTGATATACGCCTGATTTATAAAGGATCACAATTGACTCAGAACACAGATGAAAGCACCGGAGATTATACTGTTGAGAGCGATGTCGATGGCAATATGATCATCTCTCTGACTGAGTCTTTCATGGATTCAGTTGAGGCATCCGGAGACACTCATGCTGATGTCAATATCCGGGCAAGGTTATTCACAGAAGGCGCCGATCCGGAGCAGGATCCTGATCTGTCGCAGTGCGATGCATGGTTCCATGTCAATGTGCCTGAAATAAATTATCATGACAGGCAAAACAATGAGGATATCCTTCCGAACGACGGCGGAACCATTGATCGTTATAATAGGGTGTTTGTACGCAACACGGCACATCCGCGCGGCGAGGATCTGAACTACGAGGTGACGCAAGTCAAAGTATCCGAAGGAAGCGAGTATCTTGTAGACGATGTTTATGAACAAACAGACGAAGGCTGCTTCCTGAAAGTCGATATAAATGATCCCGATATATGGTCTTATCGTGTGAAGGATCCGCAGGGGATACAGGAAGCCGGCGGAGATGACCCTAAGATCAAATTCGTGGTAACGTATGAGGATGCTGAAACCACCTATGGTGAGGGAGATATTCGTCCTACCTATGAATTCACAAGAAATATCGTCAACGAAAGATATTTCACCTGGATCGAAAACATTAAGGGTTGTGATACCGGAGCCCCGGGAGCCTCGTTCGGTCTTGTTGCCGTAGGATGGAAAGACTTCATAGGAGATTCCGGTGAGACATTACATACAGGCGAAGGCTTTACATTTGAATATGAAATAGTCGACGGCGCTGACTACGCAACTCTGGAATCTGAGAACGGTGGATCTTATGCAACACTTACCTTTGATGATGATCCTGAACTGGATGATGAAAGAGTCCGGGTAAAAGTAAAAGCCTACTGGAACGGCAGCGATGATCCGGTTGCAGAGAGTGAGCGGGATTTCTGGATCCGCAGCGACCATACTGAGATGTTCGTTCGCTTCGACAACGAAGATGAATGGGTCACCAATAAGACTCCGGATCTGATGCCTGGCGAGTCAACGACGGCTCAATTCCAGCTGAGGCAGTACGATTCTGATGCTTCAGGCATAGGCGTTCAGAGCGATGATTTTGGTAAATACCGCGTGATAAATGCCGCATACAGCTGGGAGTTTGATGAAAATGCAGCAGAGATCAGACCTGTCATCAATGGGGAGGTTGGAGAACCTCTGAAGAGTGGCGATGAGGTAGTGGCAGGAGTCGACACCTTCAAGATAACAAAGAAGGTCTCCTACCCGATCGAGCTCAGGCTCAGAACCGATTACGGCGATGAAAACGACCCGTTTGATTATAATGTGCGGTTTGGTGACTTTAACTCTGATATTTCGCAAAGCGAGGTCACGTTCGTTGACAGCAACGGCGATGCTATTGCGCATGTCATGGAGGATATTTCAACTACCGATCAGGAAGACTGGTTCTATAAGGTACATGCCACAGCTGCCAGCCCTGTGGTAACTCTGAACGGAAAGACAGTAGATCCTGAGTACTACACAGCGCGTTACAGCGAAGTCTCGTTCAATGATAGCGCTAACGAGTGGCAGCTTATAGATGAGAACAGCTGGACAGAGACATTCCCGTCTGTACCTGGCGTGTATATCTGCGAGATAGAAGGCAAGAGCCCGTACTATGGAACAAGGTCGTGGATCGACCTCATAAAATACACAGATCATGATTGGGGCAATGTGACATATTCACCGACTGAAACATCCTTCGATCCTGATAATGACACTGCAGTCACAGCAACGAGAGAGTGCCGGAGTGATGGATGCGATGAGGTGGAAACAGAGACAGTCACCATCAGCAAGAAGACTCAGGCAGCAAGCTGTACAGAACCGGGAACAGTGACATACACTGCGGAATTTAAAAATGAAGCATTTGAAAAATGGGAAGTCGTGAAAGAAGGTGCTGTTGCCGGCCATACACCGGGAGCAGCGGTACAGGAGAAAGTTGTACCGGCGACTTGTACCACACCGGGAAGCTATGAAGAAGTCGTCAACTGCACAGTCTGCGGTGAGGAAATCAGCAGGACAGAGAAGACCATCGACCCACTTGGTCACTTGATGGCGCATCATGAAGCACA
>JBGUME010000305.1:0-25208 GCA_045116695.1 Anaerovoracaceae bacterium
GCCGGGTTCACATTGGCTGCGGTCATTGCTCTCTCGACACCTGAGCCAAGGGCATCTATGCCGCTCTCGAGCAGTCCCTGCAGGAACGGCCCTATCACAGCGAATGTCAGGAAGAATACGGCTGCCATAACCGCTATGAATACCGGTATTGCCGTATATTTGCCAGTCAGTATATTGTCGGCGTTACTGCTTCTTATATGCTCCTTACTCTCTTTAGGTCTTGTGATGCATCCGTCGCAGACTTTATATATGAAAGAATAGCGCATGTCAGCCATCGCCGCGCTTCTGTCGAGTCCGCGTTCGTTTTCCATCTGAAGAACGATGTGCTCCAGCATCTCCTTCTCGTTCTGATCGAGACCCAGTTGCTCAAGTATGAGCTCATCGCCTTCGATCAACTTTGCCGCTGCAAATCGAAGAGGTATGCCGGCTCTTTGCGCATGGTCCTCAATGAGATGGATGACTGCATGAATGCAGCGGTGCACGGCTCCTCCATTGTCGGTGCTGTCGCAGAAGTCTTGCCTGAGCGGGCCCTCCTGGTACTTTGCAACGTGTACCGCATGGCTTACAAGCTCATCGACACCCTGATTCTGTGCCGCCGAGATAGGTACTACCGGTACGCCCAGCATCTGCTCCATGCGGTTGATGTCTACAGAGCCTCCATTTCCCGTCATCTCGTCCATCATGTTGAGAGCCACCACCATCGGCAGTCCCATTTCCAGAAGCTGCATCGTCAGGTACAGACTTCTGTCTATGCTGGTGACATCAAGTATGTTGATTATCGCCTTAGGTTTCTCTTTCAGGACAAAGTCCCTTGATACTATCTCCTCGCCCGAATACGGCGACATCGAGTATATGCCCGGAAGGTCTGTGATAAGGGTGTTAGGGTATCCTTTTATCACGCCGTCCTTGCGGTCGACCGTGACTCCCGGGAAGTTGCCCACGTGCTGATTCGATCCCGTCAGCTGATTGAAGAGTGTAGTCTTGCCGCTGTTCTGGTTTCCTACCAACGCGAAGGTGAGCTTTGTTCCGTCAGGAAGAGGATCCTCCCCCTCTTTCTCATGGTATCTTCCTTCTTCACCGAGACCCGGATGCTCCGCCTCGCCCTTGCGGTCATCCGTTTCATTTTTTACGCCGGGGCCTTCATGGATAGGTGTTATCTCTATCTGCTTTGCATCAGAAATACGAAGGGTCAGTTCGTACCCATGTATACGTACTTCGATTGGATCTCCCATGGGAGCAAACTTTATGAGCTTTACCTGCGCTCCCGGTATGACTCCCATGTCCAGCAGATGCTGACGGAGGGCGCCCTCGCCTCCGACCGATTCTATTATCGCTGATTGTTCCTGTTTTAGATCGCTTAGTTTCATATCGTTAAATTCAGTTAACTATATCTACACTCGAATAATCTCACAAATCCATCTTTCTTTCAATCCTGCAACAGAAAAAGAGCCCGGGCATATCACCCTGCCCGGGCTCTTACTGCAACTGCGTGTTCTTATCCGCAGCAGCTGTTTTGCTTATGCTTAGGGCACTGATCCGAATATGGACACCCTATGCATGCGTTGCCTTTTTTCTTTTCTTTGTACAGATATCTTCCGGCAAAGAACAGTATCGCAACGATCGCTATTATCGCTATTAATGTCGCAGCGTTCATCTTTGCCCTCCTTTCAATGATCTGTTAAGCAGCAGCTCCTTCCGCTGCTGATTTTTTGTGAAGCGCGTATTGCTCGTCGAAGTGAGCCCTCACCTTTCTGGCGATAAGTATGAGTGCTGCTACCATGACGGCTTCTGCAATGAGTCCCGGAACGAATCCGGCTGCGAAGTGGCCTTCAGTAAAGAGTGTGCCGAACTGGTTGACCAGGAACGCTATGGTGTAGCCTGTTCCAAGCTGCAGTCCGATAGCTCCCCAGAGCCATCCTCTGCTCTTCATCTCTGAGTTCATCGCTCCGATAGCCGCGAAGCACGGAGGTGTGTACAGGTTGAAGAAGAGGTATGCCAGAGCTGTTACCGATGTCAGTCCCATCGTAGCGGCGACCGTGTTGGCTCCGCCTGTCATGGCAAGCTCTTCAGTATCGATGAACGATGTCAGCGCGAATACTACAGCAAGTGTACCTACGACGTTCTCCTTCGCGATGAAGCCCGTGATTGCTGCTGCCGCTAACTGCCATACTCCGAACCCCAGAGGGATCAGCAGGACAGCAAACGGAGTAGCGATCGAAGCAAGTATCGATGTGTCCTCCGCGCCTTCTTCGACGACCTGGAAGTGCCAGTTGAAGGTCTGCATTACCTGTACTACAGTGTTGCAGATGAGTATGATCGTTGCAGCTTTGATGATATATGCCTTTGCACGCTCCATCATTGACTTGAATGCGAACTTGAGGCTTGGCGCCTTCCATTTAGGAAGTTCCATGATGAAGAATGATTTTCTGTATTTGTAGCCTGTGATGGCTTTGATCAGCAGAGCTCCCAGGAAGATGAGCGCAAGTCCCAGGAAATAGGACAGTGTGCTTACCCAGCCTGCTCCGCTGAAGAATGCGCCTGCAAAGAGAGCGATGACCGGGATCTTTGCGCCGCAAGGGATGAAGGTCGTGAGCATCGTTGTAGCTCTTCTCTCCCTCTCATCGCGGATGGTACGGCAGGCCATGATGGCCGGGATGCCGCATCCTGTACCGATGACTACAGGAATAACGGACTTGCCGGAAAGGCCTACTCTCTTGAAGATAGGGTCCATGACCGCGCTTACACGCGCCATGTATCCGCAGTCTTCCAGAAGAGCGATCAGGAAGTACATTACCATTACCAGAGGCAGGAATCCGACTACGGCTCCTACGCCGCCTACGATGCCGTCTGCAAGCAGCGCGGAGAGGATCGCCGGGCTGTTCTCAAGCTGTCCCGCTACCCACTCCTGGAACGTTTCGATCCAGCCTACCAGCCAGTCCGCCACGAGAGGTCCGAGCCATGCCTGGGATACCCAGAACACGCCCCACATAACCACAGCAAATACGAGTATTCCCATGATAGGGTTTGTCAGCACTCCGTCCAGCTTGTCTGCGGAAGTCGTCTCCGCTGACAGTGTCTTCCTTGTCTCTACATCCTTAACTATTTCGTTAACAAAGCTGTAGCGCTTGCGGTCTTCAGCATCGACAGCATTTTTGTCGTGCAGATCTATGTCCGCCTGCAGATAAGGTGCTTCCTGAGAAGACCCGGCAAGTGAGATCGCTTTTGCTATCATCTCAGACAGGCCCTTGTTCTCCGTTGATACAGTCTCAAACACAGGGCAATTCAGCCTCTTGGACAGCTTCGCAGCGTCGATCTTTGTGCCTTCCTTCTCATTGATATCCGTCTTGTTGAGCGCGACAACAACAGGGATACCGAGCTCGAGCAGCTGCGTCGTAAAGAACAGCGATCTGCTCAGGTTGGTAGCATCCACGATATTGACGATGGCATCCGGGTTAGCGGTACGGACATACTCGCTTGTGATGCCCTCCTCCGGTGTGAACGGAGACATCGAGTAAGCTCCCGGAAGGTCTACCGCGATGACTTCCTTGTCACCTGCAAATTCCTTCTTGAGCTGGAACTCCTTGCTGCCTACCGTGACGCCGCCCCAGTTGCCTATCTTCTCATTCCTGCCCGTCAGGGCATTGTACATTGTTGTCTTGCCGCTGTTTGGATTACCGGCAAAAGCAATTCTCATAGAAATACCTCCTTTATATATACATTTCCTATTTATGATCTATATGATGATCGCTTCGGAGAGCATCTGATCGAGGTTGTATCTGCCGTCTTTGATCACGACAATACAGCTCTTTCTCTTTTTGGAGATAAGAGTGATAGGCTCTCCCGGATAACAGCCAAGCCTGAACAGGAATGAATTCATTTCATCATCTTCCGTATTGATCTCTTTGATGATGTATGTCTGTCCCGGCTCTGCGTTGATCAATGTGCGTTTTTTCTCCGTCTCAGCTGCTTCCGTCTTGGCGGCCGGTACGGATGCCTTTGTTCTGTTGTTCAGGGTGATCTGCGCAAACATGTTTCTGGCTCCTTTGTTTAATTAGTATATTCTAACTGTGTTAGTTATATCTAATTGCCCTCATCTTGTCAAGTTTTTCCCACCATATTAATAGGATTTTTGCAAATAAAAACGGCCTGCTTCCGCAGGCCGGATCATGTCATTTACTACATGCTCAGTACATCTATTCCCTTGTAGAGATCATAGTCGGTACCTCTTGGCATCTCGAGAGCTTCCGCAATGTCAAAGTCTACGATGTGACCGTCTCTCTCACCTATCGCCCTGTTCTTGATACCGGCGCGGATGAGCTCTATGGCATGCATTCCGCACTGAGTCGCGAGCATCCTGTCACGGAATGTCGGCGAGCCTCCGCGCTGCAAATATGAAAGCACTATGACCTTTACATCTCTGCTGGTGTTTTCCTTGAGTTTTGCTACCAGCTCATCGGTTTTTATGGAAACACCTTCAGCCTTTATGATCGTGTTGTGGAGCTTGCCGGATTTGATACCTGCATTGACCTTTTCGCAGATCTCATTCAGGTCGCAGTCTATCTCAGGCATCATAACTATCTCCGCTCCGCCTGTAACGCCTGAGTAAAGAGCGATGTCTCCGCAGTGGCGCCCCATTACCTCTATGATGCATGTCCTTTCATGCGCTGAGCTGGTATCCCTTATGCGGGTGATGGCATCCAGAACGGTGTTTATCGCAGTATCAAAGCCTATCGTGTTATCAGTATACGACAGGTCGTTATCGATAGTGCCCGGCAGGCCATACACGTTGACGCCAAATTTTTCAGAAAGCATCTTTGCTCCCGTGAGGGATCCGTTGCCGCCTATAACGACAAGATCTTCTATCTTATATTTCTTCAGCGTCTCATAGGCTTTTGCCATGCCCTCTTCTGTCTCGAATTCTTTGCTTCTGGCAGTCTTGAGGATAGTTCCGCCGCGCTGCAGGATATCTCCTACCGAGCGTCTGTAGAGCCTTTCTACATCTCCTTCGATGAGTCCTTCATAGCCTTTCTTGATGCCGTAGACTTCCATATCATAGTAGATGGCATATCTGACAACAGCCCTGATAGCCGCATTCATTCCCGGCGAATCTCCGCCGCTTGTAAGAACTCCTATCTTCTTCATATCCGTCTCCCTGTCTTGATCTTTTTTATACCGCTCCTGCAGGCTGCTGCCTGCCGGTTCAATTATACTCCATTAAACACGTGAGCGGAAGATTGCCTTCATGATCTCGTGGTATGCCGCGTAGAGGACTCCCGCTATCGGCCATACGATCCAGGTCGTCTGCCACTGCATGTTGGAAAAGCTCCAGCCGAGGTAAACCACCAGCGCGATCGCCCAGTAGATGCCGTCGTACTTACCGGCTTTCTTGCCCAGCCTTGTATAGTCGCCCTCTTCAAGAAGTTTGTCGTAGCCTGCCTGTCTGATGCATGTCATGACTATAAGTTTGACGCCGGCAGCAACCATTGCCAGCAATGCCGATACCCCTATAGCCGGGAGCAGGTCGGAATTGTTGCTGTAGCCCATCATCAGAAGGATCAGCAGCGGAACTGCCGCCATGACACAGAGCATGATACCGAGAACAAGGCGGCGGCTGTGTGCCTGCGCGTAAGCGTCGCGGCGCTCCTTTGCCATGCCGCTGACTCCGTATTCCGTGTCGATGTTTATATTTTCGAGGTATTCGTACTCCTTGCCGCGCAGACCTGTAACAACAAACATCCCTACTGCGGCGGCTACCATCATCAAAAGAACGACCACTCCGGCCATGCCTGTGACCTCATCGCTCGCGCACAGGATGCCGCTGTTTGAAAGACCTCCGAGTATCAGCAGTACTATAGGGGAAAGGATGCAGATCATGACTCCGGTGGATACTGTCGATGATGCTTTCATATTATGCGCCAGGAAAGCGCTTGCCTCCTCCATGCTGACGGATCTGACTTCATCTGCGAGACCGTTGTCGACCGGTGGGATATCCGGCGTCGCTGCTGTCTCTATGTCATCTCTCAGCAGATAGTCCGTGCTGACTCCGAAGACTTCAGACATCTGTATTATCTTCTTCATGTCAGGTACTGCCTGCGCGCCTTCCCACTTGGATACCGATTGCCTCGATACTCCCAGCTTGTCCGCGAGTTCTTCCTGTGACCATCCGTTTTTCTTTCTGTTCTCTATGATCTTGTCTGCTAATATCATTTTTTGCCTCCTGTTGTTGGTGCGCTTTTCCGCGCTGTTTTGCTTTTTCTTTCTGATGCAAAAATACTCTTTTACGCGGTTGCAAACTACCAACCCGGCTTTTCAATCTGTCAACCGGCAGTTGCAAAGTGTTGAAAAACCGCCCTTTCATTTAAAATCTGACTACTTCTGTATTCAGCATGTGTCCAAGAGCCTCAAGAGCGTCAGCTGCATTCCCATGTACATGGAAAGCGCTCCCCACGCATCAGTCTCGCATGATGCGGCGACACCCAGATCGTTAAGTATGCTGAGCACCGAGCAGACCGGCTCTAAGGATCTTCCTTCCGATACGGTTTGCGTTCTGATGTTCCGCTACGAATATGCGGATGCGCTGCCCCTTTAGATCGAGTGCCGAGTGCACCTCTCCTCCGCCGGCTGAGATCCTGCTCCGTTTTAAGTACTTTTCCATTGTCTGTCCTCTTGCTCTACACGGTGTTTTGACATGTCCACATTACCGTTCTTCCTGAAGGTCACGCCTTCTGCCTCAAGGAGTTCCCGCTGCTCGGGCCAGCCCGGCACGGTACGTCCTGCGCTGTTCACGACTCTGTGGCATGGGTGGTCGCCATATCTGTCCGCCAGGCTCATTATCTTGCCGATGAGACGCGAGTTCTTAGGACGGCCCAGTACCGCAGCGATCTGTCCGTATGACATCACTTTGCCGGGCGGTATGCTGTCCGCTATCGCGTATACCTCGCGCATAAGCTTCTCATTCATCGGTCTTGCCGCGCCTGATGTCAGTCTGAAACTCTCATCAATAAGATCCATTACATCTCTGTCTTCCAGAGTGTCATCCAGCGTGACGGATATCCATTTCTTATGGTTCATGTGATACGCAGGGTATATGCCCCGTATCTTATGCAGAGCGCCCGTCTTGTTCTCATCCGCTTTAAGGTTGAGTACATCTATGACCTCTTCATCAGCTCCCTTATCCAGAAGCCTCCTGTCGATGTTCATGATAAGCCCAAACCATTTATTGTTGCTGCCATGTCTGAACACTCCGGAAGCTCCGTGTTTTTCATCCTCCCATGGGAAGTCCGGTTCCACCCCGTATCTGTCGAGTATGGAAGCAGCGATGCGGTTGCTCTGGTCCGAAGCAAAGGTAACATCCGTGCAGCAATTATCCGCAATGTCGCGCAGAAGCTCTTCATAAGCCTCCCTGACTGAACCGACAAATGCTCCGGCATAGTTAGGCATGCGAAGAGGCGTGTATTCCTCACCGATCATGTTATCCATTACTCTGCCGTTCACCGTGCCATTTTCATACACCCTGATCTCGGCAGTAAAATCACCGTCCAGAAAGCCCTTTGACAGTGAGTAGCATGCATAGTTATTAATGAATCCGTAGTCAGCCAGGCGTTTCGTAATGAAGCGCTTACGGCTAAACACCTTCTGTTCTATTGTCATCAGTTCTATTTGATTCTTAGTCCCCTAAGATACTCTTTCTGCTCCGGAGTTATCCTGTAGCTCTCGACCGCCTTTTGTATAGTCTTATTATGAGTCCACTTATCCAAGCGATTCTCCTCTATGTATGGGATGACCGCATCATACTGTTTTGCCAGTGCCGTCGCGAAATACCACGCCCGCATCATGTTGACATAGTACTCATCCGACTCGATCGCGGCCACCATCTCCGGATACTCAGGATCGAAGTCAGCATCCAGATAGTGCTGCATCAGCATGCCGGCAGCAAAACGTATAATGTATGTTTTATCCGACTTCAGCCACTCCCTTATATGCTTAAGCAGGTCTTCTTTATTCTTTCCAAACACCTTAGGCGACAGCTGGTCGCATGTTGCCCAGTTGTCTATATACGGCAGAAAGCGTTCGACCTGTGCTATGCATGTGTCAAAGTCCTTTGTCAGGGAGATAATGAACGCGTGCAGCTGATTCTCATCGAACCACCTGTGAGGCAGCGCTGCAAGAAACTTGCAGGTATCCGATTCTTTTGCCATCTCTTTTGCGAGTTTCCTGAGCTCAGGCGTGCGTATGCCGATCATAGTTTCCGGATCTATATTGGGGATAAGTTTAGCCTGGAAGTCTCTGTACCTCTCATCCTGAAGTTCAAACAATCTCAGGTCATTGGCATTCATGACTTTGAATCCGTTTTCTATCAGAAGAGATGCAAACACCCCATTGCCCTCGACTATCTTCCCCGAGAAAGACCCGTCATAAATGTGTCCCGCGCCGCATGTCGGACTGCGGGGCTGCAGGATGGCAAGGTCAATCTCCTTTTCTTTTGCCAGTTGCAGACACTTTTCCGCGCCTTCTCTGAACTCACGGTCCTTGTTCTCACCCGCGCTGTTCACGACTATGCCGTTCACGATCTCGCACGGAATGCGCGGAGCAGGAAGTCCTCCTTCCATCTCCGGACAGACAGGTATCACTTCGTGGCCGTCAGTGAACGCGATCACACTGTCGCTGTAGTTATCGCCGCCGTCGTATTTACATTTCTGCCCAAGCAGGCAGGCACTGACCATAATCTTCATATTATCCCCTTATTACTGACCATGCTTCGATCAGTTTCTCAAGTGTCCACTGCGCATTGGCCGGGCTGGTAGAGGGCAGGCATACCGCTTCGCGTCCGGTCTGCGGCTCTATGTACTTTTGGTACAGCTCATGGGACTTGCGGCCGTTGCAATATATTCTCTCAATATTGCAGTTATCCAGAATGACCCGGATATCATTGGCCTGCGCGTTCCTGATGCTGGAGTCGGACGAGCCCGTGATCTCACAGCTCGCTATTGAATCCCAAAGCGCCAGGCCACTGCTGAGTATCAGCTGTTTCTTCTCTTCTACTGTCTGCGGCACAGACTGTTCAAATATTATGGAAACCACCTTCCAGAACCTGTTCTGCGGATGCCCGTAGAAGAAGTTCTGTTCCCTTGATTTTACGGACGGAAAAGAGCCGAGTATAAGTACCCGGCTGTTCTCATCATATAAAGGACCAAAAGGATGATTCAAACGCGTTTTCATTGTTTCTGAATCCATTATACACTGTTTCCTTCTATTGTAATAAATGAAAAAGCCCCGGTTTCCCGGGGCAAATCAGAAATGTCTTTTATACGCGGAACAATCCGTGTCTGTTGCAGTAGGCGTAGAGTGTTTTGACCCTGTCGATCTTGAATCTTGCCTCTGCGTTTCCTTCCGGATAGAGCTTTACAAGCTGAACTCCAAAATCGGATACCGCCGCCAGAAATGATATGTAATGCTCTTTCGTCATCGGATGATCGACTGAAACGAAAAACTCATCTTCAGCGATCTCCTTGCGTATGGCATGCTCCTCATCTGCAGGTTCTGCTTCAAGAGGAGGCAGTGTTATACCGCAGCAGCTCACCACAGTCTCACCTGTTGCGATGATGACATTTCCGCAGACCGGGCAGACATAAAACCGGCCCTTAGCCATATTGCAGGAGCGATTCGTGTTCCTGATATCCTCTCCGGACAGCAGTTCAATGACTGAAATGGCAAGCGCCTGCGCAAGCGGCTCAAGCAGGCTTATGTCAGGAAAGCCCTGTCCCGTCTCCCACTTGCTCACTGCCTTTCCGCTGACATGTATCATGTCAGCCAGCTCTTCCTGTGTTATCTTTTTCTTTTCACGGAGCCTTCGTATAACGGCTCCGGTAACATATCTGTCCATGGTTCTTACCTCCTTGCGGCACTAAATTATCACATGCGCCGCAGGGGCACTACCTACGCATCGTGGAGTCTATCCCGAAGTCCATTCTTATCTGCCCGGAATCCTGTTCTCTGACCAGCCGTACCTGCGGTCTCTCAAGGAATTCAGGGAGTTTTTCATTATCTGTTATCCATGGACCGATCTCATCTTTGCCGATCATGACAGGCATTCTGTCATGCACCGGCTTCATGGATTCATTGGCTGCCGTTGTCAGGATAGTGTATCTCGGCACACCCTGTTCCTCACGATAGAAGCCTGCCATAAAAAGCAATTCACCCGGCACAAAGAATCTGAACCTCGCCTTATACGCATCCCATTCATAGAAACCGCTTGCCGGAATGACGCAGCGGCGGTTCATTATGCTGTCACTGAACATATTCTTTTCTCTTGCCGTCTCAGATCGGGCGTTAATGATAAGGCCCTTCGCATATGGGTTTTCAAAGCCCCATTTCATGTTGGAAACTGACAAATTCTCTCCATCACGATAAATCACCGCAGATGCATCCAAGGGGCGGATATCCCGTCCCGGCTCCACCTGCAGCGGTTCAGCAAGCTTGATAGTTTGTGAGGCGATCAGGTCATCCATCATGTCGCGGATCTGATCTGCGTAATAGTATCTGCAGCACATAATGATTCTTTATTGGCCTGCGATCTGTTCAAGAAACTCTTTTGCTTCCTGTGCTCCTCCGCAGGCCTTGAAGCTTTCGGAAACACGCATAGCAGCATCCTTGTACTGCGGCTCACTGATGACTCTGGTCAGCGCGTCTAAAACATCCTCTTCGGATATCGATTTGAGCCTGACTCCCGCGCCGAGTTCTTCCGTCCTCTTTGCCACGGCATCCTGCTCCGGTGTCTGTGGGAAGAGTACCAACGGAACACCGAAGTACAGTCCTTCAGAGGCTGAATTCATGCCGCAGTGAGTTATGAACGCGTCGGCTATCGACAATACCGCCATCTGGTCCACCGACTCGTATACCTGTATGTTCTCCGGCAGATCATCAAATTGATCGGTATTTGTTCCCATGGAAATGATCACCTGCCAGCCGGTCGCCGCAAGCACATTTATGCAGTTGCGATAGAACTGCCTGTTCTGATTGATCGTTCCCATAGAAATATATACGGTCTTGTCCGCCGTTTTTTCTACAGGCGCAGTGATCGGTCTTATGGAAGGACCGATGAATTGATACCTGTCGGAAAAAGTGTCCGAGCAAGGCTGGAAATACTTCGATGTGTATACGATAGTATTGGTGTCGTTGTCGTTCTGGACTATATCCAGCAGGCTTTTTACCGGATATCCTTTTTTGCGGAGACGGTCAAGTTGCTTATTGATGCGGGGCATGGCAATCAGCATCCTGGCAATGTCCCATACGCTCTCTTGCATATATTTGGCTGAATAGCGGTTGAAAGCGAACGTAGTTGTAGAAGATACATACGGCAGCCCATGCTTCATTGCCGCAAGCTTGCCCCAAAAGGCTACAGAATCCGAAACGATGACATCAGGTTTGATCTCGCCTATGACACGTGTCGTCATCTCATCGAGCGCCAGCGTCGATGAAACGAGGAGCTCTGTCGCAAACACCTTGTCTTTGCCAACACGGTCCGCGTTCTCCTTGTCTTCCATCTCAAAGTCATAGCCGTCACAGCCAATAAATGTCGCCCCGGCTTTTTCTATCTTTTCTCTGAATTCCTCAAATGAAAAGTACCAGACCTGATGTCCGGCTTCAGTAAGGGTCTTAACGAGTCCCAATGTCGGATTGGTGTGTCCGTGTGCCGGTATGCAGAACCATGCTATTTTCATTCAATTCTCTCCTTTATCTCTGAAAGCGCAGGCATGGATCATGGATGTCTTCATCGAAGTCATCGGTTACTGCCGTGTGCTGCGCACTAAACTCCATGTTGATATCACGGATCTCTTTCCTGCCGTCGATGTAATCCTGATACATCTCCGCAAGCCCGGCGGCGCAGCCGTCGCATGAGCCATTGATGTTCCCTATAGATTCCTCCACTATCCGTTCGCGTTCTTCTTTTGTCGTATCTTTGACCAGAATCGAATCCATGCTGTCACCCTTAGTTTTCAACTATAAGCCGAATTTTTTGTTGCTACGCTTCACCTTAAGTTCGCGGTCTGTTCCATTATTATAATATTCATCGGTCATCTCTTTTGCGTCTAAAAGTTGCGCCCCGGTCAGTTCAACAATATCCTTTATGGTGTTGATCCTGTTGTCATAGCCGTTTTTTTCTGCCAGCTCGCTTACGCGGACCGTTTCACCTATCTCTTCTTTCTTATCTTTAAGGATCTCATATATCACGAATCCGCCCTTGCGGCTGTAACCCGTGTCCCACATATCTTTGAGGTCGATCCATTTCCAGCTGCTGTATGTCACGGTCTTGACCATGAATCTGCCATCGCTTTCGTCATAGCCGTTGATCAGGAACCAGTGCCATTCATAATCCCGCAGAGCTTTATTCTGATGATTCAATATGAGAGTAGGTATCGGGTAGCCTGCATCGATCCGTTCTCTGACTATACTGACCGCATCCTCATAAGGCTCATCCCCTCTGAAGATATACATGTCTATATTCTCAACGCGGTGCATCTCCAGATACCTGTTATACCCGCCAATATACAATTCCGGAGAATCTATGCCTGACAGCCTTGGCTTCAGATAGGGTTCCATCAGATACGCGAATCCCACATAGTTTTCTTTTGTGACTGTCTTCACCTTGCCGAAGGAAAACGGATAAATTCTTTCGACGTCTTTATGCATCGCAAGATAAATACTCATGTCGCATGCTGTTTCCACAGCGCAGCCGCCTTTACGCATCATAAACGTGTCGAACCATTCCTGGTTGCCGCCATATGAGTCGCCTATATAAAAATGTTCAAGTTCTTTCTTCATTGTTGTATTCCCAGTGTGATAAAAGGTGTTTCGTGCTGTCAGGATACCAGGTCCTGTTCACGCACCATGACTCCTGTAAACTGCGGCACTTCAAATCTTTTCATGAACGTTTCGCATTTGCACAGAAACAGGTAATAAATGTTCAGGCCGCATCCGCTGAGTCCTTCATAATTCCCCTGACCTTTTGATACCATAAGGTCTGCCCGTTCAACTACGCTCATGGCCTCGGGAGACATCTCGCTTATCACGTTTCCCGGCATGCCATTTCCGTTGCCGATCACGCGAGTCGCTGATTCCTCCATCCGGATCTGCCGTGCATCTTCTATTGTCGCATCATTGACCGCCTGTTTGCTCCGCACGATCACAGTAACTTCAAGTTCCGGCGCAAGGTTTCTTATAACGGAAATGAGCAGCTTATCGGCTACTACTTCGCCGCAGTTATCTGTGAAATAAACCATTTGCCGGGCTGAAAGGATATCCTTTCGAAAACTGTCAATCACCCCTGCATCGATCGAAATCTCAGCGGCCTGATCCAGCTGATTGCGCAAATCATTTTCATCCACATTCTTCAGGGCGCCGAAGTCGATATAATTGCCGGCCATTGCATACTGCACAGCCCTTTTGAGCGGGTCCTCCGCAGCACAGACCTGTTGTTCCATATATGGAAGAAGTGAAAGCATCAGATCATTGTAATAGCGTTTTATCTCTGAGTAGTCCTTATCTGCCCCAAAGATCTCACGCCTCAGGTCATACATTTGCTCCGCGACCTGCGGGGTGGTGAGCCCGTCGCAGCTGTCAAGTATGTCTCTCACTCTCGACTGATATACCTTTATCTTTTCCGCAGCCGCATCTGCGGGATATAAGTTTATGTTCTTTTTCAGCTGGCACGCTTTGCAGGTTTCATTGATTAACATTCTCTGCCCCTTATATATTGCTCATAAATCGAAAATGCTGATTTGTGGATTTTCCTCAGGTAAATCCCTCATAAAACTGAAGCATTCTTCCGGAGTCGACATCATGTTATTTCCCTTGCATATCTTTTTATAAATGGCCGTCAGTTCCTTTGCGTTTGGGCTTGGCAGCTCATATGCGTTGCCGTATGTGCGTATATAGCGCTGCTTCAAGCCGGGGAAATGTTTATCCAATGCAGCATAATAGTATTCCCTGTCACCTTCTCTCAGAGTCAGTCCCATTCCAAAGTCTATGATTCCTTTGACCCCTGTTCTGACGCATTCGTTCATTATGGCTGTGATGTTCTCTTCAGTATCATTTATGAACGGGAGGATGGGAGTCAGCCAGACTATTGTGGGAATGCCTCTTTCCTGCATCTTTTCGAGCACTTCTATCCTGCGCTTTGTATTGCACACGTTAGGTTCCAGTATACCGCACAGGTCGTCATCGAACGTCGTAAGTGTGAACTGCACCACACACTTTGCGGACCGGTTTATCTCATCGAGAAGGTCGATGTCCTGAAGGATGCGGTCGGACTTGGTTTGTATTGCCACGCCAAATCCATATTTATGAATGATCTCCAGGCATTTTCTTGTCAGGCGTAATTTCTCTTCACAATGCATGTAAGGATCCGACATCGCGCCCGTCCCGATCATGCATTTCTTCCTCTTGGATCTCAGAGCCTTCTCCAACAGTTCCGGAGCGTTCCGTTTAACTTCGATGTCTTCAAACGTATGTGTAAATTGATAGCACTTGCTTCTGCTGTCACAATAAATACAACCATGGGAACATCCACGGTATATATTCATTCCATAATAACCGCTGTTTCCGGTCAGTATTCCTTTGGCTTCAACAAAATGCATGATCTGAGTTTAACTATCAGTTGTATTACAGTGCCTACAGGTCGATATCCTCTATTACCCTGAGGATATCTTTCTGTCTTTCATAGAACAAAAGCTCTTTATTGTGCTTAAAGTATTTGCTGCATCCGTGCCTGCTTATAAAATACGCTGAGTAGAACCCCTTTGTCAGCTCAGTCAGGATGATCAGCATTTCCTGACCTTCAGAAAAAGTCTCTTCGGCAAAAGTGAACACATTATCAAGTTCCGCGCCGGCTTCTTCGACACGAGTCTTATGCTCTGCCCGTCTGGCATTGAAATCTTTTCTTATCAGTTCAAAAGTTTCTTTTCCGGACGGATCGCCCGCCTTAGCAAGCGCTTTCACTTCCGATTCAAGGCAGTCAATGATCCCGTGCAGTATCTTCCGCCTGTCATCTGAAAGGGAATTCGACCGCTTACCTGTTTCAAGTTCGTTTCTTTTGACTGATGCCGCAGCGTCTATCAGTTTGGCTGCGGATCCTGTGCACGCTTCGATATCGCCCTTGAGACCGCTGAGTATATCACGCATTTCAGTCAGGATCTGTTCACTGTAATACACCTGCCTGAGATCCCTGCCGAGCCTGTCCAGAATCAGTCCAAGGAGCGACAATCTCTCATCATATCCGGCTGCGCCGGCGCGCTTTATTATTTCGTCACCGGCCTTGCCGCTCAATATGTCGTCGATCTGATAATCGGATCTGTATTTGTTGAACAGATCATAGTAATTCGCGAAAGACGCTGATACTCTTCTATCCTGCAGATACTGCCCTATCATCTTCTCATCAACATCTATATGGTTCTGCTCATAGAGCCTGATCATGTCCGAAAGATTCAGCCATGCCCTTGCGGTCACGATGGACTTTCCTTCAACTGTCGTTTCCACTCTGTAGAAATCGCTGCTCTTGATGTCAAGATAAGTCGAGATCGAGGGATGGACACCGCGGTCAAGGGCGTATTCCTTCCATATCCGGTAATCCGGTTCGATGTCTATGCGTTTGAGGCGGTCCCAGGTCACCGTATCGAATTCACGTACGGAATTATTGTACTCAGGCGGATTGCCTGCAGTCACGACTATCCATCCGTCAGGGACACGGTGTCTGCCGAATATCTTGTATTGCAGGAACTGCAGCATCGACGGAGCGAGGGTCTCAGACACGCAGTTTATCTCGTCCAGAAAAAGAATCCCTTCACGCAGCCCGGTCTCCTCCATCAGGTCGTATACAGATGCGATGATCTCAGACATCGTATACTCGGAAACACTGTATTCCATGTCTCCGTATGTCTTCTGTTTTATATACGGCAGTCCGAGAGCTGACTGGCGTGTGTGATGTGTCATTGAGTACGAGACCAGTCCGATGCCCAACTCCGATGCGATCTGCTGCATTATGGCTGTCTTGCCTATGCCCGGAGGCCCCATAAGGAAGACCGGTCTTTGGTCTTCAATGGCTATCTGATACTCTCCGTACTCATCCTTGGTGAAGTATGCGATGATCGCGTTTCTTATCTGTTCTTTTGCGTCTTTGATATTCACGGCGATATCTCCTTCGATCTGTTTTTCAATTAGCGATATACGTCTTCGTTCTGCAGCACAAGCCTGATCGCCCACGGCGGCACATCCGGCTCGTTGTATTCATTGTCAAGAAATATGAATGCCGTCTCGTAATCAGGCTTGCGGGCGGGATAGGTGCCGCGCCCGTCGGTAAAGTATAAGAGTCCTTTCAGGTCAGTAAACTCCCCGGCCTTTATCAGTCTGTCAACAAGATCGAAAACAGGTCTGAAGTCTGTTCCTCCGAGTCCCTTGATCTGCATCGTACTGATGTAGTTATCAAAATCCTCTTCGCAGCAGATCTTTACATGGTCCTGTATGTCCGCATCGCACTGTATTATGTGTATATTGACGCGCGAAAAATAGCTTTCAGTCGTTTTAAGTATGTTGTAGGTTTTCTGAAGAAATCTTTGAACGAGCTCGCCCGAAGTGCTGCCGGATGTGTCGACTGCGATCACGAATTCTTTTATTCGTCTGAGTTCCTTGTATTCCAGCGGCTCTACCAGAGGCATGTTCTCATAGAGTTTCAGTCCGTATGTGTAATATATGTAATCAAACTCTTCATCATTTACGGCCACTGTCTCCCCGTATACGGCAAACTTCTTCAGAAATGATGCGTAGTCATATCTTTCGCGGTTGACCTCCCTGAGGTTCTGAGTCAGCACTCCCGAAGTATCCCCCTGCTCTCTCGAGAAGGTCTCCAGATCCTCCTGTATCTTCTCCGCGATTTGTTTCCAGTCCTCCTCCGCTTCTTCAAGCGGCCTGCGCTGTAGGGATCTGTTCTTCTGATTTATGCCGTCGCCGAGTTCATCCGGGATTAGTTCGATGCCTTCATCTACGGGGCTGCCTTCATCTTTTCCGTTTGTTCTCTTTTCATCTCTGCTGTTTGCAGCCTCCGGTCCGTACCATCCAGAATGATCATCAGCCTCAAACAGACTTCTGAGCCTTTCGGTCTCAGCGTCAGTTATGCCTGTTTCCCTGAAATAATGATATAGTTTCTCAGCGGTAAGCAGTTTTACCTCAGACCTCAGCCATTCCGTCACAGATCTTTGAAGCTCCTGTCTTGATGTCTCTGCCACGCGGGCCCCAAGATCATTGATGGTGCTTTCAACAGCGATATCACAGGCCAGATCCCAGAGCTTCCTGTCGGCAATGTTCCCGACAAACATATGACTGTATATGCAGTGGAGGATCACATGAAGATAGTCCCTCACCGGTCTTTCGCGCTCGCTTTTGTAAAGCCGCAGAATATGTACCGGTCCGTAAACGAGCCTTGATCCGTCAGTCGACAGAGTCGCATCATCCGCAGGAACAGTCTGCAGCCTGTTAAGCGCGATGTCCATGAAGCGAAGCCTGACCATCAGGATGCTTCGTGCCAGAGTGATCACATCATGAGCAGCCTTATTTATTAAAATATCCTTATCTTTACCGACACTCATAGTTCATCAGGGATCATATCCTTTTGTACGTCCATTTCAGACAGGCGTTTCATCAGGAAAGCGGTACATTCAGATGCTGACAGTGAAACGGAGTGGTCAAGTATTCCCAGAATATTCCCACTGAAAATCAGACCCTTGTCGCAGAGAAATGAGAGAATACCGATATCTCTGTCCCTGACAGCATGCTGCGCGATGCGATCCAGATGCCTGTTGAGATAAGAGACATATTCCGTTTTGACAGGCTCAGTCAGTTCGAACGGGTATATCAGCCTCATGACAGCAAGCCTGTCTTTTGCTCTCTGGTTCCATCTCATTCCCGTGAACAATATTGTGTCAAGGAATGAATAGTCAAAAGTATTGTCCTCTCTGAAAGCACTTTTCATAGCGCGGATCGACTCCGGATCCAGATCGGAATACAGCGGCAAAAATCCGCTTATATTGCCATCTCGATCAAGAACGGAAACGTCTATAGAACTCTCCCACAGGTGAAAGTGTACTTCCTCTCCATCCTCTCTCACGCATTCGTCAGGAAAGTAATTTCTGAAGCAGTAAAGTGACGGTTCATAAAGTCTGATGCTTTTCTTTTTATCGACCGGGCCAAAACAGTTCTTTCCAATCTCCCTTACTCTCTCAGGTATAACGGTCCCTTCCCTGACGCAATCGAATGCATCATCGCCAACAGACAGCAGGGTGTCAGGCAATCTGCCGAGAGCGAACGACCTGCATTTATGAAATGACCTGTGACCGATCTTTTCTGCAGATTCCATCTCCACACGCGATAAAGCGCTGCATCCCGCAAAAGCGTCTTCACCAATCAAACGTGCACGGCTGATATCCGCATGCGTAAGCGCTGCACAGCAGCTGCACAGCGATGATGGTATTTCTTCCATCCAATGCAGATCGATACTGCGCATGGCGGTATGCGAAAACGCAGCGCTGCCGATCGAGATCAACGTGGGTGGAAGTTCCGGGATATCCAGCATGCTGCAATTCAGAAACGCTTCTTCTCCGATATCCGTGACACTGCCGAAAGAGACGCTGCGCAGTGAGCGGCAAAACTCGAAAGCCCTTGGCCCTATCACAGAAGCATTGTTCATCTCAACTGATTCGAGATTTGAACATTCCTGAAAGGCTCGGGCCCCGATATACCTGACATTTCTGAGATCTGCATGAGTCAGGTTTTTGTTGCCCGCGAAAGCTCCATCCGGAATAGCGGTCATGTCATCAAGCGCCGTAAAACAGCCAGCTGATCTGTCTTCATTTATCATATGTAAAAGCGTATTATCCGGCAACGGTTTCTCCACTTTCATCCGCTCCTCTCCCCGGTTTTTCGTGCTTGCCGGGACCATACAGCCACTACCTGTCTTTAGACATAAATACTACCATTTCGATGTGAGTTGTAGTCGGTTCGAAAAACACAATTCTTCATTTTAGAAAAAGGTCGTATTTGACCCGATAAATACAAACTTGAATGTAGTTAACTAACAAAACTGCTATTGTTCACTCCATGAATACCTTCCCTTCGCTCCATGCCTTTCCGATCTTCTCGCCCAGTCTGTAATAACTGTTGCTGAAAGATTCATTGGCAAGAGTAAGTGTAAATGCTTTTCTCTTCTCGATATTTTCGCGAGTTTTCTTCGGCTTACCAATACAGCATGCCAGATCTCCGGCATTGGTTCTTGCCATCTCATGCAGGTTCATCACATTAACTGTACCATCATCATTTTAAGTTGCCGCCATAAGTACCGGACATGCATATCCGTACGAAAACGCTTTTGCTCCTAAATCTTTCATTGTTTTGTCCTCTATAAATGTTTATCTCATACCGTTAGGTCCTAATCTATCGGCCTATTGAATTATCCGGATTATCATCCCCTGTAAGCGATTTTGAAAACTTATAATGAAAATTGTGCATTCCTTCTCTATTATAAAAACGATGGGTGTCTTTTCGGAGCTGGTTGCAGGCCACCTCGATTTGTGAGCAGCCATACTCCTGTGCTATTCTGCAGGCTTGCTCCAACATATCTTTTCCTATTCCTTGATTTCTGAAATTGCAATCTATTGCAAATTCCATGATTTCAGCAACACGCTCCGCGTGGTGAAGTTGTTCCTCAAACCGCAGATTCAGAGCGCCAATAACACGATTCTCCTGCTCTCTGACAAGGCAATAGTATTCATTACCGTGCAACTGATTATTATAGATGTCCTTAAAACGATCAAATTGCAGTTCTCTGTTTTCCATATCACAGATCAAAGCATATATCTGTGCGCAGTCATCGGAAGTTGCTTTGCGATACATAGTTTATCCACCCCTTTAAATCCCGATTCTATCTGTCTATATGTTTTATTAACTCTATGCGCTAAAGGTTCCGCAGTCGTAAATACAATTTTGAAAAGAGGATTGCTCATTTTTCAGTTGTTATACCCTCTTTTGAATTGTATTTACTGATACGATGTCTTGTATTCCCGCACCCTAGGTGGTTTTTTGACCAGTTCCAAAATCGCTGTTTTTTGCCATTTTTTCTGATTTTTGAAAAAGCCTGAATTTGGCAAAACCGCTGAAATCAAGGGTTTTCAAGGCTTTCGGCGTTGTATTCTTGCTACCACCTCGATGTGAGTGGTCCATGGGAACTGGTCGACCGGTGTGGCCTCGATGAATTCGTAGCCGTTTGCAGTCAGGTATTTGATGTCGCGGGCGAGGGTGCCGGGATCGCATGAGACGTAAACGATGCGATCAGGATGCGCAGCAGCCACCGCGGCGAGGAGAGCCTCGTCGCAGCCGGCACGCGGAGGATCGAGTATGACCACATCCGCATGTTCTATCTTTATTTCCGGTTCGCGCTCTACACGTTCATTGACTTCATTCCACTTATACAGCTTTATCCTTCCCATCATCCCCGGAAGTTCTTCTTCTGCCTTTCCGCAGAAATAGCGCGTATTTATGAATCCGTTAATGACCGAATTTCTGTTGGCATCAAGCACAGCAGGTTTGACCGATTCGATGCCTATCACTTTTGTTTTTCCGAATGCTTCGATATCTTTGTTCCTGAGTTTTTCAAGAAGCCATATGCCTATGGTGCCTGCACCGCAGTACAGATCGAGCACCGTTTCCCCGCCTTTCAGATCAGCATATTCTGCAGCCTTGTCGTACAGTTTCACCATCTGCTCAGGATTCACCTGGAAGAATGACTGCGGACTGATCTCAAACTTCAGTACACTTCCGTCCGTTATGAATTCTTCTGTTATAGTCGGCTTGCCGGCGATGATACGGCACTTGCCTTTATGGATCACAGCAACTGACTCAAGGCTGTACCCGCCCTCTTCATCTTCATTCAGGCTGTACACAGCATCGTCTAACATACCGACAAGTTTTTCTATCTGCGGGATCTCTTTGCTCTCAGAGTCAAGTACGGTCATCATTTCACCTGTGCCGAACGCGGTCTTTACTGTCAGCTGTGTGATGCATTTGACACCTGTCTCTTTAAGGAATGCTCTCAGCGCGTCCGCGCAGACCATGGCCGCATCTGACTGCAGCATGCAGTCGTCTATATCCATGACGAAGTGGCTCTTTCCTTTCATGAAGCCCACTTCTCCGTGAGGCCCGATGGCAAACACCGCCTTATTGCGGTAATACTTCAGAGTCTCAGCACCGATGCAGTCGCTGACCTTTGGGTCCTCAATGCCTCCCAGCCTCTTAAGTTTAGCTCTTACCTGCTCTGTTTTGAGCTTCCTCTGGGCATCATAAGAGAAATCCTGCATCGCGCAGCCGCCGCACTCGCCAAAGTACGGACATTCCGCGGCGATCCTGTCAGCTGACGGTACCGTCACTTCTGTGAGAATTGCCTCTGCCGATGACTTCTTCACCTTAGTCACTTTCGCTCTGACCTTATCACCGGGTACGGCTCCCCCGCTCACAAAAACGGCACAGCCTTCGCATCTTCCAAAGGCCCTGCCGTCATCGAGCATATCTTCTATCACTAATTCTATTGTCTTATTCTTTTCCATTCTGTTCCCCTTCGGCGAGCGCGCGCAGCTTCGCGAAGCGCTTGCTGATCGCCGCTTTCCCTACCGGCGGCGACAGCGACTCACCGATCTCGGTGAGGCTCGCCTCCGGCTTATACAGCCTTAGATAAGCGACTTCCTTGAGTTGAGGAGGCAGAGTCCTGAGCCCTTCTGCCCAGAAATCCGAAGCCGGGTCATTCAGTTCGCCGGCTTCCGGCATCCTGCCTGTCTCAGCAGCTGCTATCCCGGCCAGCCAGCCTTTCTGCTCCTCTGCCGCTGACAGCGTTCTGTCCACATTTGCGTTATCACAGTTCAGTATGCGCATTATCTCGCCATGCATGCTCTTGTTTACTCTGATGCTCTCGAGTTCAAGCATCGCGCTGTCGGCGCCGATTATGCCAAGCATGTCGCTTATATACGCAGCCTTTTTTACATATACGATATAGTTTTCGCCCCGCTTCGCGACCGATGCGGAGAGATCATCAAACGATCCAATCAGCCTTTTCAAATCTGTCGCGGTCTGCTCCTTGTCGAGCACGAATTCGAGATGGTATCCCTTGCGCGGATCCGACATTGTGCCGCAGCTTAGGAACATTCCCCTCAGGTAGGCCCTTTTGCAGCACTTGGATTTAACGATTGGCTGATAAATGCCGTCGCTGAAATAGTCGTCACCCTCGCGGATAAGCATCATGCCCGTCTCACGGAGTATCTGCATGGATTTTTCATCCGGACTGATATTGATGTAATAGGTATTGCGGCCTTTCTTGCCCTGACTTCCCGGTCTGAGCGATCCGCCAATCGCCAGATCCACCTTGTTCCTGAAGTAGGTTTCGATCAACACCTTAAAGTGCCTCGCAACTGCGGCACTCTCCGTTGTCGCCACAATAGCAAAACTGCCGCCGGTGATCCTCACGGAACCCGATGCTCTCAGGAATCCGGCGATCTCAGCCAGCATGCAGCATTTCTTGGCGGGACTCAGTCTCGCCAGTTCACCTTTTACATCCGAAGAGAATGACAACTGCGCCCCCTTCTATCTCTTTTTATTCTGCAGGTCGAGGTCCCTGTGGTATATCCTGACCCTCATTCCGTCTTTTTTGAACTCCTCAGCTACAGCATTGGCGATAGCGACAGACCTGTGATGGCCTCCCGTGCAGCCGAACGCTATATTAAGGTGATATTTCCCTTCGTTGATGTATCCGGGCACCATCGACTTCAAAAGGTCATGCACGGAATTCACGAATTGATCCGCAAGCTCGCTCCTGAAGATATATTCTTTCACCTTGCGGTTGTTGCCGCTCAGTTTCTTCAGGCTTGCCACATAGAACGGATTAGGCAGGAACCTCACGTCAAACATGACGTCGGATTCCGTCGGGATGCCGTACTTGAAGCCGAATGAGCTGATATTAATCGCGAAGTTTGTTGATGCCGAGCCGCCGAAAAACACGTGGTCAAGCTCTGCTATCATCTCAGGTATCTTGAGGTTGCTGGTGTCCAGGATAATATCTGCCTTCCTCCGGATCCCTTTGAGTCTCTCGACCTCTTCCTCTATGACACTGGCGCTGGCCTGACCTCCGGTCAAAGGATGGTTGCGCCTGACCTCATTGTACCTGCGTACGATTTCGGATACTGACGCCTCCATGTAAAGCACCGTCAGGTCTATGTCGTCACGCGCCCTGAGTTCTTCTATGACGTCGGATAATTCTCCGAAGAAGCTCCTGCTGCGAAGATCAGTTACCAGAGCAACTTTTTCTATATTGTTCTCCGCCGCGCATGCCATCTCAAGAAAGCTGTAAGTAAGAGCGGGCGGCATGTTGTCAACACAGTAATAGCCCTGATCCTCAAACCAGTCCGCTGCCCTGCTTCGTCCCGCACCTGACATTCCGGTGATTATTACAACTTCCATATCTGCTGACGCTCCTACTTCCTCTTTTCTATGTTGACTATCCTTGCCGGATCGATGCCCGCCTCAAACGCGAGCGCAAGACTCTCGGCGTAGCGTCCCACATGCTTAGGTCTGTGGGCATCGCTGCTTATGACAAAATCTATATCGTAATTCTTGTATATCTGAAGATCGCGCACGTCCGGATGCTTATGCCTCGCGTTGATCTCGACCATAGTGCCGGTCTCCTCGCAGGCCTTCGCGACTGCGTGCTCGTCAATGAACGCCTTATCGCCCGGATGCGTGAGTATCTTTATGTCGTTGTTCTTCAGCGCCTTTATGATGCGTTCGGTATTCTGATATCTCAGTTTCTCCCTGAGCTTCTTTGGCCACGGCGCGCGGAAGGCCACAAAGTTATGTATCATGTGGCACTTAGGCACGTAATGATAGCCCGCGTTCACAAAATCGAAGAGGGCAAAGTCCTCAGGTGAAACATCAAGACCGTTAGGAGTATCCACTATGTCCGCTTCGACCCCAAGGTAGATCCTGAGTTTAGGGAACGAATGCATCGCTGCCGCGATCTCCCTTTTGATCTGCGGGATCTTCTTCAGGTTGAGTCCGTAGAAATCCGATGGACCGTGGTCGGTTATCGCAAGGGACGAAAGGCCTCTCTTTGCCGCCGCGCGGGCATTGTCTATGATCCTTCCCTTTCCGTGGAAATACGGCCCCACTCTCGAATAGATCGTGTGAGTATGGTAGTCGAATTTCAGCTTATATTCTTTTTTTAGTTCTTCCAGTCTTTGTACCATATCTTCAAAGAGTGCAGTTTATCAGCCTTACTTCTGGTTCCAGCATTATGCCGGAATCAGCGTATACCTTTTCTCTCACGTGCCTCATCACTGCCAGCACGTCTTCGCATGTTGCTCCGCCGGTGTTTATCACAAAGCCGGAGTGCTTCTCTGACACCTCGGCTCCGCCAACCTTGTATCCCTTGAGTCCGGACTGTTCTATGAGAGCTGCTGCGTAACCCCCAACAGGTCTCTTGAACGTGCTTCCGGCGCTCGGGTAGCTGACCGGCTGCTTGGCATTCCTTCTGGCCGCCAGCTCCGTGACTCTCTCCGCTATCGCTGCCGGATCATCCTCTGTAAGTTCCATCTCTGCAGAGAGTATAAGCATGTCCTCCTCCTGGGCCCTGCTGTGCCTGTATGAAAAGTCCATATCCTCTCCGCTGATCTCGCGGGCGTTGCTGCCGTCAGGAGCCATCACCCGTACGGATCTCACGACATCCTTTATCTCTCCGCCATAGGCTCCCGCATTCATGAACACGGCACCGCCTATGCTGCCCGGTATGCCGCTGGCGAATTCGAAGCCGCTGAGTCCGTTCTCGGTAAGAAAGGCCGCGGTCCTTGACATCAGGACGGCAGCGCCTACTCTGACCCTGCGCGGATCCTCAGAGTTCCTTGCTATGCTTTCAAAGTCTCCGGCAAGCTTTATCATGATGCCGGGATAGCCCTCATCAGAGACCAGAAGGTTGGATCCGTTTCCGATGATCATGTGCTCGGCGTCCGTCGCTGTTACCGCGCTGAGTACAGCTGACAGTTCAGCTTCATTAGCAGGCAAAACCAGCGCCTTCGCCGGCCCGCCTATACGAAAAGACGTGTGCCTGCACATAGGCTCATCTTTGAGCACAC